>DATCXE010000694.1:0-5444 GCA_036565985.1 Bradyrhizobium sp. | reverse complement strand
CGTCGACCACGTCGTCATGGAGCAGCGTAGCGGTATGCATGAACTCGACCGAGGCGGCGAGCTTGATATGGCCGTCGCCGGAATAGCCGGTGAGGCTCGCCATCGCCAGCGTCAGCATCGGGCGGAGACGCTTGCCGCCGGAGGAGATCAGGTGGTTGGCGACCTCGGGAATCATCGTGACTTCCGACCCCGTCCGCGACAGGATCGTGGCGTTGACCCGCTCCATATCGGCAGCGACGAGCCCGACCAGTGCATCGATCGAAGCGTTCGGGCTCTCGAAAGGTACAATAACCGCCACGCAGGTCTCCACTTTTGGCCAATTCGCACTATCCTGATCTACAATAGAAAGTGCCGGCTGGGGCGGCAAGGGCAGGTAGTGGTTGACAGGTGCCGCAGACAGCGTTTTCGAGCCGGCCGGGTACCGGTTGGTGTTCAGGAAAAGGCGTCAAAACGAAGACGGTTCTGACTCAATCCGAACCGAACAGGTCCGAGCCGCTCGGGCGAAACAGGAGAACGTAAATTGCGGGAATTGGTTCGGACCAACGATATCGTGCTGGTTTCCGCGATCGGTGCATTGCTTGACGGCGCCAACATTCATCATCTGGTGCTGGACCAGAACATGAGCGTCATCGAGGGATCGCTCGGCGTGCTGCCGCGCCGCATCCTGGTGCATGAGGACGACAACCGCGAAGCGCGCCAGCTTCTGACCGATGCGGGCCTCGCCCATGAATTGCGGCCCGATGACTGATCCGGCCCTCGACCTCACCGAGGATGCGTTTCTCGGCGGGCAATTGCGTTTGCGGCAACTGAAGTCGGGACATCGCGCCGGTCACGATGCCGTGCTGCTGGCGGCGGCGACTTCTGCGCGTTCGGGCGATCGCGTCGCCGATCTCGGTGCCGGCGTCGGTGTCGCGGGCCTTGCGGTCGCCCGGCGCGTCGCCGGCGTCGATCTGGTCATGGTCGAGATCGACCCGGTGCTGGCGGACCTTGCGCGCGCCAATGCCGGTGCGAACGCGATTGCGGCCGAAATCATCGTGCTCGATGTCGAAGCCGGCGCGGCAGCCTTTGCGACCGCAGGCCTCGGTCCCGACAGCGTCGATGCCGTGCTGATGAATCCGCCGTTCAACGATCCCGCGCGGCATCGTACGTCGCCGGACAAAGCGCGCGGCGTCGCGCATGTGGCGACCGCGACGACGCTTGCGAACTGGGTGCATGCGGCGCGGCGCATCCTCAAATCCAGGGGCGCGCTCACCCTGATCTGGCGCGCTGACGGTATCGCCGAGGTGCTCTCCGCGCTTGATCACGGTTTCGGGAGCCTGGAGATCCTGCCGGTTCATGGCGACGCAAGCGGGCCGGCCAACCGCATCCTGGTGCGTGCCATCAAGGGCGGGCGGGCGCCGACGCAAATCCATCCCGCCCTGATGCTCAATGATGAGTCAGGCCTGCCCAATAAATGGGTACAGGAGATTCTGGCGGGGAAGGGGAGTTTGCCGCTTGCGAGGCCGTAAGGAGAGCCCGATCGCGCGCGTTGCGATCAGGATCCTATTGCGGCTGCGTTTCCGACTGCCGCTTCGGCGCCGAAGTGAAATAGGTCGCGGCCACCAGAGTGCCGATGAGCATTATCAGCAGGTAGATTTTCATGTCACTCTCCGCTGCCCCATTGCAGCCTCGACGGCCACAATGCAAAAGGCGTTCCGGCCACAAGACGTTCCAGCCTTCGCAATGACATTGGCGCGATAAAAAATGGTTAATTCGAGGTAACGGTATGAGTGAACATTTTAGTGATCGCACGGGACTGCCGGGCCTCATCGACCGGATCAGCGAATTCGTACCGGCCAGGTTCCGGCGCGGGGCTGCCGTCGTGCCCGTGGTGCGGTTGTCGGGTGTGATCGGCGCGGTGACGCCGTTGCGGCCGGGCCTGTCGCTGGCGGGTGTCGCCAGGATGCTCGAACGCGCCTTCGCCACCAAACACGCCAAGGCCGTGGCGCTGGTGATCAATTCGCCCGGCGGCTCGCCGGTGCAGTCGCGCCAGATCTATTTGCGGATCAGGCAACTGGCCGCGGAAAAGAAACTGCCGGTGCTGGTCTTCGTCGAGGACGTCGCGGCCTCCGGCGGCTACATGATCGCCTGCGCGGGCGACGAGATCTTCTGCGATCCGTCCTCGATCCTCGGCTCGATCGGCGTGGTCGGCGGCAGTTTCGGTTTTCAGGAATTGATCAGGAAGATCGGCGTCGAACGGCGGCTGTACACCGCGGGCGAGCACAAGGCGACGCTCGATCCGTTCCTGCCCGAAAATCCCGATGACGTGGCCCGCCTGAAGGCGCTTCAGCGCGAGATCCACGCCATCTTCATCGCGCTCGTCAAGGACAGCCGCGGCAAGCGGCTCACGGGCGCCGACGACGTGCTGTTCACCGGCGAATATTGGGCGGGCGAGAAATCGATATCGCTGGGCCTGGCGGATTCGATCGGCGACCTCCGCTCGACGCTGCGGGCGCGCTTTGGCGAGAAGGTGCTGACGCCCGTGATCGCGCCCGCCAGCGGCATGCTGTCGGGGCTGTTGGGCCGCAGGGCGCCGGGGGCCGGCTCGATGTCGGTGATGGACGGTATCGGGGGATTGCCGGATGAACTGATTTCGGCGCTCGAAACCCGGGCGATCTGGGCCAAATTCGGGTTCTAGCGATCAACAAGAGGTCAACGGACCGCGCCATTTAGCCCCAAAAGTGGAATTGCGGCGCAGCCCGGCTTGGGGGAGAATGCGCGTTATTGGGGGCTGACACGTGAACGACAAGGATCGACCGATGCCGCCGCTGATCGCATTTGCCGGTGCCCTGGGTGGGCTCGCCGTGGTCCGCTGGGCCTACAAGACTGCCGTCCGCATCAACCGGGAACTGGAAGAGGCGCGGATGGCCCGCGTCGCCGAGGCCACCCCCACGGGCGAGATTCCCACCCTCCGCCGCGACCCCGTGACCGGCGCTTACCGGCCGGGTTAGGCCTCGCCCTCATCCTGAGGAACGGGCGCCAGCCCGCGTCTCGAAGGATGGCCGCAACATCGGGGCAACATGGTTCGAGACGCGCGGCGCTGCCGCGCTCCTCACCGTGAGGAATACAAGTCCCCATCGCCTTGATTCCCCGCTTCCCCGCCGATACGGTCCCGCGCTCCTAAAACCCCCACGCGAGATCGATTCTGCCGATGGACGCTCTGCCTGACCATATGCGCCCGGAACGCTCGTTCCAGGGCCTCATCCTTGCGCTGCAGCGGTTCTGGGCGGAGCAGGGCTGCGTGATCCTGCAGCCCTACGACATGGAAATGGGCGCCGGCACCTTCCATCCGGCAACGACGCTCCGCGCGCTCGGGCCGAAGCGCTGGAACGCGGCCTACGTGCAGCCCTCCCGGCGGCCCAAGGACGGCCGCTACGGCGAGAATCCCAACCGGATGCAGCACTATTACCAGTTTCAGGTGATCATGAAGCCGTCGCCGCCGAACCTTCAGGATTTGTACCTGAAGTCGCTCGCCGCCATCGGCATCGATTCGGGCGTGCACGACATCCGCTTTGTCGAGGATGATTGGGAAAGCCCGACGCTGGGCGCGTGGGGGCTCGGCTGGGAGTGCTGGTGCGACGGCATGGAAGTCAGCCAGTTCACTTACTTCCAGCAGGTCGCGGGCGTCGAATGCGCGCCGGTTGCCGGCGAACTCACCTATGGACTGGAGCGCCTTGCGATGTATGTGCAGGGCGTCGACCGCGTCTACGATCTGAACTTCAACGGCCGCGAGGGAGCGGACAAGGTCACCTATGGCGATGTCTTCCTGCAGGCCGAGCAGGAATATTCCCGGCACAATTTCGAACACTCGGATACGACGATGCTGTTCGAGCAGTTCAGGATGGCGGAAGAGGCCTGCCGGAAATATCTCGCTGCAGGATGGAAGAACGGCAGCAATCGGAAGGAGCATCTGATGGCGCTGCCGGCCTATGACCAGTGCATCAAGGCTAGTCACGTCTTCAACCTGCTCGATGCCCGCGGCGTGATCTCCGTGACCGAACGACAAAGCTACATCATGCGGGTGCGCGAACTGGCCAAGGCCTGCGGCGAAGCCTGGGTTCACACCGAAGCGGGCGGGGCGGTCTGATGCCTGATCTTCTGCTGGAACTGTTTTCCGAGGAAATCCCCGCGCGCATGCAGGCGAAGGCGGCCGACGATCTGCGCCGCATGGTCACCGACAAGCTGGTCGCCGAAGGCCTGGTCTATGAGGGCGCAAAGGCCTTCGCCACGCCGCGCCGGCTGGCGCTGACGGTGCACGGCATTCCGGTCCGGCAATCCGACCTGAAGGAGGAGCGCCGCGGCCCCCGCGTCGGTGGACCTGACGCGGCGATCCAGGGCTTCCTGAAGGCGACGGGTCTTGCCAGGATCGAGGACGCCAAAATCCAGACCGACCCGAAGAAGGGCGATTTCTACATCGCGCTGATCGAAAAGCCCGGCCGCGCCACCATCGACGTGCTGGCCGAGATCCTGCCTGTCATCATCCGGACCTTCCCGTGGCCGAAATCGATGCGCTGGGGCGAGCGTTCGGCCAAGTCGGGCGCGCTCACCTGGGTGCGGCCGCTGCACACGATCACGGCGACCTTCGGTCTGGAGACCGAAGAGCCTGACGTCGTGAAGTTTTCCGTCGACGGCATCGAGGCCGGACAGACCACGTTCGGCCACCGCTTCATGGCTCCTGCCGCGATCTCCGTGCGCCGCTTCGAGGATTACGAAGCCAAGCTGAAGGCGGCCAGGGTCGTGCTCGATCCGCAGGTGCGCAAGGACATCATCCTCGACGATGCCAAGGAACTGGCATTCGCGCAGGGCTTTGATCTGGTGGAAGACCAGGTGCTGGCCGACGAAGTGGCTGGCCTCGTCGAGTGGCCGGTTGCGCTGATGGGATCGTTCGAAAACGAATATCTGTCGATTCCGGACGAGGTGATCCGCGCCACCATCCGCAACAACCAGAAATGTTTCGTCGTCCGCGATTCCAAGACCGGAAAGCTCACCAACAAGTTCATCCTCACCGCCAACATCGAGGCGAGCGACGGCGGCAGGACCATCATCGGCGGTAACGAGCGCGTGATCCGCGCCCGACTGTCGGACGCAAAATTCTTCTACGAGACCGACCTGAAGACGAAGCTGGAATCGCGGCTGCCGAAGTTCGATCAGATCGTGTTTCACGAGAAACTCGGCACCCAGGCCGAGCGCATCAAGCGCATCGAGCGGCTGGCGGCCGAGATCGCCCCGCTGGTCGGCGCCGACGTCGAGAAGGCCAGGCGCGCGGCGCAGCTGGCAAAAGCAGATTTGCTGACCGAGGTGGTCGGCGAATTCCCTGAACTGCAGGGCTTGATGGGCAAGTACTACGCGCTGGCTCAGGGCGAGGACGCCTCCGTCGCCGCCGCGAGCGAAGAACATTACAAGCC
>DATCXE010000687.1:0-2381 GCA_036565985.1 Bradyrhizobium sp. | reverse complement strand
GCGCCGTGAAACACGTCACCCGCCCCCGTCGTGTCGACGGCGGTGACCGCATAGGCCGGTTGGTAGCGAACGACATCGTTCTCACGCCAGGTGACACCTTTGGCGCCGCGCGTGACCGCCGCAATGCTGCAACCATATCCCGCAACAGCGGCCAGCGCGGCGTCGTCGGTCGAGCCGGCAAAGCCTGCCAGCGCAGGCTCGGAGAACACCGCGTGATCGGTCAGCGGCAGCAGTGTCTCGAAAACGCGCGCATCGGCGACATCAGCATCGAGGATGGTCGGAACTGCCTTCGCGCGTGCGGCTTCAAACAGCGCCTTCGCGCCCGAAACCCAGCGCGGATCGGCAAGAACCGCCGACGCGCGGTCAATTTCTCCGAACGGAAGCCAGTCTGCCGGTTCGGGAAACTCGCCGCGAAAATTCACGATCTGCCGCTCACCCGCGGAGTCGACCAGTATGCCCGACACCGAGGATTTTCCACTTGCGAAAAGCCGGAATTGACTGACGTCCACCCCCTGCTCCGAAAGCGCCCTGCGCATCTCGTGCCCGGCCGCATCGTCGCCGCCGCGGCCCCAGAATGCGGCGATGCCGCCGAGCCTGGCGACGGCGACAGACGCGGTTGCCGCCATTCCGCCGCCGGCGGTGCCGTACTCCAGGCTCCTGATCTTCTGGCCTCCGCCCGAGAAAAACTCCGGCACGCGCCAGATCTGGTCGAGCGCGGAAAGGCCGAGGCAGATCACGCGCGTCCTGCTCGCGCGCGCCCTGAGGCCGTCAAGTACGGTCGGCTGGTTCGCCTCCTTGGGCAATCCTTGCCTGCTCATGGCAATACCCGCCCGGTCTCGATGTCGAACAGGTGAATCTTGTCGACCTTCGGCAGCAACGACAGCCGCTCGCCGAGTTTCGGCTTCAGCGACGGATCGACGCGCGCGATCGCCTCCACACCTGCAATATCAAAATGGATCAGCGTGTCCGATCCCAGCGGCTCGACCAGCTTGATCCGGGCGGCGATGCCGGAGGCCCCGTCGGAGACGACCTCGAAATGTTCGGGCCGCACGCCCAACACGCCCTTCCCTCCCGCAGCCTTCAGTCTGTTCCTGGCCGCGGCGTCGAGCGGTGCAGGCGACCCGTCCTGCGAAAAGGCGGCATTGTCGATTTGCATTTCAACGGGCAGGAAATTCATGGTCGGCGAACCGATGAACCCCGCGACGAACTGGTTCGCCGGGCGTTCGTAAACGACCTCGGGCGTGTCGTATTGCTGCACGACGCCGCCTTGCAGGACGACGATCCTGTCGGCCATCGTCATCGCCTCGATCTGGTCGTGAGTGACGAAGACCATCGTGGTCCGCAGCTGTTGTGACAGCGACTTGATTTCAGCCCGCACCTGCCCGCGCAATTTTGCGTCGAGATTGGACAGCGGCTCGTCGAACAGGAACACCTGCGGATTGCGCACGATCGCCCGGCCCATGGCCACCCGCTGGCGCTGGCCACCGGACAATTCCTTGGGCTTGCGATCGAGATAGGCGTCGATGTGTAACATCGCCGCCGCCTGCCTCACCCGCGCGTCGATGTCCGGCTTCGACATCCCGCGCAGTTCGAGCGCGAACGCCATGTTGTCGTAGACGCGCATATGCGGATAGAGCGCGTAATCCTGGAACACCATGGCGATGTCGCGCTGCGCGGCCGGAATGGCGTTGACGCGCTTTTCGCCGATATAGAGTTCGCCGCTCGTGATCGGCTCGAGGCCGGCAATGATCCGCAACAATGTCGACTTGCCGCAGCCCGACGGCCCGACGAAGACGACGAACTCGTGGTCGGCGATCTCGAGATTGAGATCGGGAATCACTGTGATGTTCCCGTAGCGCTTGACCAGATTGCGGATCGTAATCGCGGCCATCAGCGCAGCTCCAGCGCCAGAACCGGCTTGATCAGCTTTCCCTCGGCGAACCGCGCGAAATTTTGCGGCAGCGCCTGCAATCCGAATTCGCCGTCGACGAAAATGCGGTACTCATCCTTGTAGCGGCGCAGCAGCGCGATGTTCGGCTCGAAATCGCCGATCGGGAAATAGAAGGTCCGGATCATAAAGAAATCCTTGCGACGGAAGATCTTGCCCTCCTCGATCGTCCAGGGGGCCGCGTTCTCGCCGACCAGCACCAGCGCGCCACGCGGCAATACCAGTTCGATGCCGAGATTGCGCGCGGCGTGCGCGCCGGAGCATTCCATGATCAGGGCGAAGCGCTTGCTGGTGTCGCCGACGGGATGGCTCTGCGCGCCAAGGCCTCGCGCGATCCCGAGACGTTCCGCGTTTGGATCGGAAACATGGATGTCGCTGTAGCCGGAATCCCTGAGTGCCAGGATGACGCCCAGTCCGACCGGACCGGCGCCGG
>DATCXE010000669.1:0-6321 GCA_036565985.1 Bradyrhizobium sp. | reverse complement strand
GCTTTGCCGACCACGCGCCCGGCGAATATCAGGCAACCGTCGAGGTGGCGCGCGCGGCGTTCGCGCGCGGCGACCTGTTCGAGGCGGTGCCGGGCCAGCTTTTTGCCGAACCCTGCGAGCGTTCGCCGGCCGAAGTGTTCCAGCGGCTGTGCCGCATCAACCCGTCGCCCTATGGCGCGCTGATGAATCTCGGCGAGGGCGAGTTTCTGGTCTCCGCCTCGCCGGAGATGTTCGTTCGCTCCGACGGCCGCCGCGTGGAGACCTGCCCGATCTCGGGCACCATCGCGCGCGGCGTCGATGCGATCGGCGATGCCGAGCAGATCCGCCAGTTGCTGAACTCGGAGAAGGACGAGTTCGAACTCAACATGTGCACCGACGTCGACCGCAACGACAAGGCGCGCGTCTGCGTGCCGGGAACGATCAAGGTTCTGGCGCGCCGGCAGATCGAGACCTATTCAAAACTGTTCCATACCGTCGACCATGTCGAAGGCATGCTGCGTCCGGGCTTTGATTCCCTCGATGCGTTCCTGACCCATGCCTGGGCGGTGACGGTGACCGGCGCGCCGAAATTGTGGGCGATGCAGTTCGTCGAGGACAATGAGCGTTCGTCGCGGCGCTGGTATGCCGGCGCGATCGGTGCGGTGAATTTCGACGGCAGCATCAATACCGGGCTCACCATCCGCACCATCCGCATGAAGGACGGCCTGGCCGAGGTGCGAGTCGGCGCCACCTGTCTTTTCGATTCGGATCCCGCTGCCGAAGACCGCGAATGCCAGGTCAAGGCGGCGGCGCTGTTCCAGGCGCTGCGCGGCGATGCGCCAAAACCCTTGTCGGCGTTTGCGCCCGACGCCACCGGTTCGGGCCGCAACGTGCTCCTGATCGATCACGACGACAGCTTCGTGCACATGCTGGCGGATTATTTCCGCCAGGTCGGTGCGAGCGTGACCGTTGTCCGGCATGTCCATGCGCAGGAGATGCTGAAGAAGAACTGGGATCTTCTGGTGCTGTCGCCGGGCCCGGGTCGCCCTGAGGATTTCGGGATCTCCAAAACCATCGGCACCGCGCTCGAACGCAAGCTGCCGATTTTCGGCGTCTGCCTCGGCGTGCAGGCGATCGGCGAATATTTCGGCGGCCAGCTCGGCCAGCTCACCCAGCCCGCGCACGGACGGCCGTCGCGGATCCAGGTGCGCGGCGGGAGGCTGATGCAGAACCTGCCCAATGAGATCGTGATCGGCCGCTATCACTCGCTCTACGTCGAGCGCGACAGCGTGCCCGACGTTCTCGACGTCACCGCCACCACCGAGGACGGCGTTGCGATGGCGATCGAACACAAGACCCTGCCGGTCGGCGGCGTGCAGTTTCACCCGGAATCGCTGATGTCGCTCGGCGGCGATGTGGGGCTGCGTATCGTCGAGAACGCGTTTCGGCTGGGGGCATGAATTGAGAATGTTCGTCATTGCGAGGAGCGAAGCGACGAAGCAATCCACACTTGCTTTGCCGCGCTATGGATTGCTTCGCTACGCTCGCAATGACGGTAGGGAAAACATCGAAACGAGAACCAAATGACATTCGATCACGATCTGAAGGCCACCGTCCGCACCATTCCGGACTACCCGAAGAAGGGCATCCAGTTCCGCGACATCACGACCCTGCTGGCGGATGCGCGTGCGTTCCGCCGTGCGGTCGACGAACTGGTGCAGCCGTGGGCGGGATTGAAGATCGACAAGGTCGCCGGCATCGAGGCGAGGGGATTCATTCTCGGCGGTGCGGTGGCGCATCAGGTCTCGGCAGGCTTCGTGCCGATCCGCAAGAAGGGCAAGCTGCCGCACACCACGGTGCGGATTGCTTACTCACTCGAATATGGCCTCGACGAAATGGAAATGCATGTCGACGCGATCCAGCCCGGTGAGCGCGTCATCCTGGTCGACGACCTCATCGCCACCGGCGGCACCGCGGAGGGCGCGGTCAAGCTGCTGCGCCAGATCGGCGCCAACGTGGTCGCGGCCTGCTTCATCATCGATCTGCCCGATCTCGGCGGCGCCGACAAACTGCGCGCGATGGATGTTCCGGTGCGCACGCTGATGACGTTTGAGGGGCACTGACGTTGATATAGTTTTGTGATCGCGCGACATGGTCATCCTCCCCTGGATGGGGAGGATCGGTTCGCATGCAATGCGAACCGAGGTGGGGTGAAGGTCTCTCCACCTCCGACGGTGCCCGTGTTGTGAGATCACCCCACCCCGTCTCACATCGCGCTACGCGCCATGTGAGCCGACCCTCCCCCTCCAGGGGAGGGTGAAGCGCGCGATCAAACCGCCTCGGCGCCCAGTTGCGCGCGCCAATGCGCCGCGCGCTCCTTCAGCAGCGCATCGCGGATATAGGCGGTTTCTTCCTCTTCCAGCCGCTCGCACTCCTCGAACGTCAGGCTGTCCGGTCCATGCGCGGTCCATGCCGCCTGCAGGCTGCGGCAGGTGTGGCTGCCCTGGCCCAGCGTGAACCAGATCCGGTTCTGGATCTTCTCGAGATTGGGCGTCTGGCCGACCCATGCCTGGGGCGAGGCCTTGCAGCGGATCGCGAAAATCCCGGCGACGGTCTTCCGCTCCTTGTAGGCCGCGATCGCTGCCTTTCTGTCCGATGTCATGGGATGGCCTCGCCTGCTGAATGTCAGGCCGTGGCGATACCAGACAGGTCGAACCACGTCAATATTACCCGGGTAATATTTGCGCCGCGGCCCTCGAAGGGACTTACGACTGCTGCGCCAGCAGGCTGAGTTCCAGCTCGCGAAAGCAGATGTAGTTCCTGCGTATCCACTGGTGCAGTTCGGTCGAGGTATCCCTCTCGTTGCGCAGGTAGTCGGTGAACGAGAAGGTCACCCGGTCGATATAGGTTTTCAGGAACGACGGCAGCGCCGATATCCGCATGACCGGCCCGGCTGTCATGGTGCCAGGCAGTTCGCCGCGCACCACGTGCTCGTTGTCGATCGTGATCAGCGTCTTTGCCGGGATCCGCTCATGCAGCATCGGATAGCTGCGCGCGGAGACGCGGTCGGTATCCGCCACGAACAGGACGATCGGCGCGACGCCGCGGCGCGCGGCTTCCTTCAGGAAACCGATTTCATGGATCATCTTGAAGAATTCGTCGAAGGCGTGAAAGCCGAGGTCGATCACCTTGGCTATGCCGTCATTGATGATCAGGCGGTCCATCAGCTGCATCTTGCCGTAGGTGTCGACGAGATCGGCTGTTTCGGTGATGCGCGGCAGATACTCGAGAAGCGACGGCTCTTTCAGATTGATGTCGAAAGAGGACACGATCCCGTCTTTCAGCAACAGGAATTCGCTCAAGAGGCGCGCAAGCAGCGTCTTGCCGACCATGGGCCGTGGGGAGCAGATGATGTAAACGGGCGTGAGGCTCATCACGCGCTATATCAGGCGAATTTCTCGCCCGATCCAGCCTTATCGCGCCCGCGTCGCCACTATTTTTCGCCGCCGCGTGCAACCGGCTTGCTGGAGCCGACGAGGTCGGTCAGCTTGATGCGGTCGAACTCGCTCCAGACGTTGGCGAGCCAGTGCCGGACATAGCCGCGCAGCACGAACGAATAGTTCGCGGCCTCGTCGTCCTTGCCCTTGTTGGCGACGAATTTGAGGAACGGCACCGAGGAAACCTCGACCTGCTCGTAGGCCATTTCGTTGAGCTTGGGGATGATGAGGTCGGTCGCATCCTTGATGCGGTGGAAGTAGGAATTATAGGTCGACTGGTCCCACTGGAAGAACTGGGTGTCGTTGATGAAGTTCTTCACCAGGAAGTACTTGGCGCCGTGCATGAAATTCGCGGTCTCGGCGATTTCATCGAGCGAGGCGATCGAGGGGCCCAGGATATGGAACACGGCGAAGGTGATCTGTCCGGCCTTTGCCGCATCGAGAAAGCCGATGTCGCGCAGCGAGGCCAGCGCCGGGGACAACAGTCCGGCGCGGACGTCGATCACGGTGACGGAGGGGCTGGCCGCGTTCAGCGTATCGAAAATCTTCATCTGGTCCGAGGTCGTCGTCATGTCGACGATCTCGGTGATATCGGGGTGGAACCGCTTCAGGGTACCGCGCGGGGATTCGGTGTCGAACGCCCGGGTGGGCACGTTATTCGCACTGAAATAGTCCAGTAGCGTCCGCGACACGGTCGTCTTGCCGACCCCGCCCTTGTCCGCGCCGACCACAATCACAACTGGCTTTGCCATGGAATTCCTTTGAACAAACTTCACCGACCGCGGGAGCGACCGGCAGCCCCATTCCCCTGCTTTGGGCGCGAACATGGCAGAAACAGGGGAGAATTCAATTCCTTAGAAGCGCATCGCCACTATTCGTGGGGAATTTCTTGATCCGGGCGGTCAGCCGGCGCAGGAACTCAGCCGCGCCGGCCCCAAGGACCGTCCGATGCACCGGAACGAGCGTCGGCCGGGCCGGTCGCCGGGCTATTCGCGTCACTCCAGGGGCCGCGGGGAACCGGCGACGGGAGTTGGTCGGGTGGTATCTCCTGCTGGTCTTCCAACTCGCGTGGCTCATCCGGAGGCAGGGCCAGCGGTCCGGGATCATGGCCGCCGGCGAACTTCACGAGCGCCTTGACGCGGTTCTCCACCGAGGGGTGCGTGGCGAACAAATCGGCAAATCCCTCGCGTGGATTGTCGACGCAGAGTTCCATCACCGCCGAGGTGGCGCCGGGCAACTCGCCGCGGTTCTCGATCTTGCGCAGGGCCGAGATCATGGCATCGGGATTCTTGGTCAGTTCGACCGAACCGGCGTCGGCCAGAAATTCGCGCGACCGCGACAGCGCCAGTTTGACGACCTGCGACAGCAGCCAGGCGAGCAGGATCAGCGCAACCGCAATGATGATGGCGAGGATCGCACCGCCGGCGCCCTTGCTGTCGCGGTCGGAAGATGACGATGAGGACGAGGAAGATGAACGGCGGCCGGAACTCCACGGCACGTTGGTGAACATGCGGAAGAGAAGTTCGCCGAAGAAGCCGATCACGCCGGCGATGATGACGGCGACCACCATCAGCTGCACGTCGCCGTTGCGGATGTGCGTGAGTTCGTGGCCGAGCACGGCCTCGATCTCCTGATCGTTGAGCGCGGCCAGAAGGCCCGATGTGACCGTCACGGCATATTGCCGCTGGTTGAGGCCGCTTGCGAATGCGTTCAGCGCCGGACTGTCCATCACCTTCAGCTTCGGCATCGGAATGCCGCGCGAGATGCAGAGATTTTCGAGGAGGTTATAGAGCCGCGGCTGTTGCTGCCGCGTCACGCTCTCGCCGCCGGTGACGGCGTCGATCATGTTCTGATGAAAGAAATAGGCGATCACGATCCACAGCGCGGCGGCGATGGTGGCGTAGGGGAAGGCCGCAACCAGGTCGCGCCGGGCCTGCGTCAGGTAGAAGTCGAGCGACTTGTTGCTGTTGACAAGCACTTCGGCGACCAGCGCGCCGGCAAACACCAGCACGTAGATCAGGAGAAACAGCCCCGCGAGCAGCAGCATCGAACGAAACTTGTTCGACGAGATATGCGTGTAGAGACCGTACGCGGCCATGATGCGTGTTCGCTAGTCGCCGTCATTCCGGGGCACGCCAACGGCGTGAACCCGGAATCCGGAGATGGAGTTGCGGGATGAGATTCCGGGTTCGTCGCTTCGCGACGCCCCGGAATGACGGGGCAAGCGGGGCGCCATGCCCTTAGAACTTCACCGTCGGCACCGTCTCGACTTGGGTGCGGCTGGCGCCGAGATCGAAGAATTCCTTGCGGGTGAAGCCGAACATGCCGGCAAAAAGTGCCGCGGGCAGTTGCTGGATGCCGGTGTTGTATTCCTGGACCGCGTTGTTGAAGAAGCGTCGGCTGGCCGCGATCTTGTTTTCGAGGTCGGAGAGTTCGCTCGCAAGCTGCTGGAAATTGGCGTTGGCCTTGAGGTCCGGATAGGCTTCCGACAGCGCGATCAGGCGCCCGAGCGCACCGCTCAACTGGTTCTCGGCCGCGGACACCTGCGCCGGGCCCTGCGCCGACATTGCGGAATTGCGTGCCTTGATCACGTCGTCGAGCGTGCCGCGCTCGTGCTGGGCGTAGCCCTTGACGGTCTCGACCAGGTTCGGGATCAGATCGTGGCGCTGCTTGAGTTGCACGTCGATATCGGCAAAGGCCTGGCTGACGCGCTGGCTGAGCGCGACCAGGCGGTTATACGCCCCGAACGCAAACAGCACGATGATGACGATGACGCCGAGAACGATCCAGCCGGTCGACATGGCAGACAACTCCTGTGGGACGAAGGGGCAGGGAAATTAGACGA
>DATCXE010000667.1:0-3546 GCA_036565985.1 Bradyrhizobium sp. | reverse complement strand
CATCGTCCGCGAAGGCGGACGATCCAGTAAACGCAGCCGTCTCGATTCTCGTAAACGTCACGGCATACTGGATGCCCCGCCTTCGCGGGGCATGACAGCAGAGGGTGTTGCGCGAGCTCGGTCAGTTCAATCCACCGTGGCGTAGGCCAGGTCCCCGGCCGGACCATCGTCATCGACGGTGGCGCGACGATCAGTTGATCGGTGGCAGAACGCGCATAGCGCCACCGGTGTCATCGTCCGCGAAGGCGGACGATCCAGTAAACGCAGCCGTCTCGATTCTCGTAAACGTCACGGCATACTGGATGCCCCGCCTTCGCGGGGCATGACAGCAGAGGGTGTTGCGCGAGCTCGGTCAGTTCAATCCACCGCGGCGTACACCAGGTCCCGCAGCATGTTGCGGATGTATTCGCGCTGGCCGGGGCCCTGCATCATGAAGACCGTGAACAGGTCCTCGGCGGGGTCGATGAAGAAGAACGTGCCGGCCATGCCGCTCCAGAAGAACTGGCCCTTCGATCCCGAGAACGGCGCCATGCCCTGATGCGTGCGAACCGCAAAGCCGAGGCCGAAACCGTGACCGGCCGGCATCAGCGGCGAGTCCACCTTCACATCAGGCGCGAGATGATCCGAGGCCATCAGTTCCAGCGTCTTGCGGCCGATGATCCGGTTGCCGTCGAGCGAGCCGCCGTTGAGCAGCATCTGGCAGAAGCGCGCGTAGTCCATTGTCGTGGACACCATGCCGCCGCCGCCGGATTCCATCGCCGGCTTCTCCAGCATGCTGAAGAACTGCACCTTGTCGCCGCTCCAGGGGTCGACCGGGAACGGCTCGGCGAGGCGGCCGGCGTTCGCCTCCGCGGTGTGGAACGCGGTCTCGCTCATCTGCAGCGGCGCCAGGATGCGTTCGGCCAGGAACGCGCCGAGCGACTTGCCGGAGACGACCTCGATGATGCGGCCGAGCACGTCGGTCGAGCGGCTGTAGTTCCATTCCGCGCCGGGCTGGCAGATCAGCGGCATGCCGGCGATCAGGGTCGCGTGCTCGGCGTTGGTGATCTTGCGGCTGCGCAGCCGTGACTGCTGGTAGAGCTGTTGCACGAGGCCGTTGCCGGTGTGGTCGTAGGTCAGGCCCGAGGTGTGGCGCAGCAGGTCCTGGATGGTCATCTGCCGCTTGACCGGAACGAGGTCGAGCTTGCCGTTGTTCTCGACGCCGACCTTCTGGTCGGCAAACTCCGGAATGAACTTCGCGACGGGATCGTTGAGGATGAAGTGGCCGTCCTCGGCGAGCATCATGATGCCGACCGAGACGATCGGCTTGGTCATCGAGAAGATGCGGAAGATGCTGTCATGCCCCATCGGGGTTGCTGCCGCCGGGCCCTGGCGGCCGACCGCATCGAACCAGCCGATCTGGCCGCGGCGCGCCACCATCACGGTCGCGCCGGGCAGGGTGCCCTTGTCGACCTCGCGCTTGAAGGCATCCGACATCCGCTGCAGACGGACGCTCGACAGTCCGATCGTTTCGGGCTTGGCCTGCGGGAGAGATGGGGTCGTCTGGGGGGCGGATGCCTGGCGGGCGGCGGTCTGGGCGTTCATGGATTCTCCCGTTGCTCTTGTCGTTGTGGCGGAGATCAAGTCTGGCCCAGAAGCCGTGCTTTGGGTAGGGCGCCAGCCCGCTTCGCCCTTGCAATCGGGGCATAGCCTATGCTTGAAACAGCGCGAACCGACGCATGCGCCGGTTCCCTGCAGGAGTGTAGCTCAATTGGTAGAGCACCGGTCTCCAAAACCGGGGGTCGCAGGTTCGAGCCCTGCCACTCCTGCCATAAAATCAATGACTTAGCGAAATCTCGAACAGGCTACCACTGCCATTGTGCCGGCAGTGGGCGAGACGCGCATCGGGGCGCGGCCGGCTTCGATCAATCCTGATCCAGGTCAGGCGGCGAGAATTTCTTGTAGATCCAGCGGCGGCCATCGTGGCGGCGCCACACCCGGCCGCGGACCAGCCGTCCCGTGATCGATCGGCGTGGAATGATGACCGTCCACAAATGCCAGAGGCGTGCCCAGGCTGGCATTGCTTTTGATGTAATTTCGGCGTGGCTCGGCACGGTCATGTCACTCTGCGCGGGATTGAGGCCTTGACCCCATTATTCGCGGAGAGTGACGGCGGGCAACCGAAGTCGCTTGTTAAGCTGAACGTCGGCGCTGCGGGTTAATTCCGGAACCGGCTCGCTGCGCCGCGTCGCAGGGAAATGCGGTTAACGCGTGCTTGAGCTAGATTGCGCGCGGCAATTTGTACCGGACGCTCATGCCGAGGCCGTTCCGGTCCTGAACCACGATATCGCTGTCCTGGAGCTCCTGCTCCATCGCCTCGCAGCAGGCGTTCAGCCAGGCTGTCCCGGCGCGGATGGACCGGCACAGATCGTGAGACGTCATCGGCAGTTCGCTGGCGCCTGCGGCTGCGGCTTCGCGCAACTGGCGGCGCAATTCGTAACCAAAATGATCGACAGACACCATGTGCGATTAGCCTCCCAAAGCCTTCCGCCAGGAGCGTCCCGGGGAAATGTCGCTGTTTGCGATTTTGAGACCGACAGCCGTCAGCTCGCCATAGGAGGTCTGCCCCCTCTGGCACGCCGCGAGGATTTCGTCGGCAATGCGTTTTCGGATGGCCCGATTGTCCCTGGCCGGCGGGAGCTTTCGACAGACATACTCGAGTGCCGCCGTCATGTTGGCGAGCGTGGATTGGTCGAATTGCAGCATCGAGATCATGTTGCCGCCGTTGGCAATGGACCGAGCGATGGTCGTAATCGGTATGTGTGAATCACCTGATAACCGCTTTATCGGTTTTCAGCATCGCGTTTGCGTTATCCAATAGCTCAGATAATCGCGACGGCGGCCCGATTGCCGGTATCAACGTCGCGCGAAAGCGCTATAATTTCGGAATCGCGCACGTTCGAGCACATTCGCAACTGGGAGCGTAGGATGAAGACAGCGCCCATCGTGGTCTGCCTGTTTGCCGGGTTCGCAGTTCAGTCCGAATTGGGAGCGGCGGATGCGCGCCAGCAGCGAAGGCTTGCCTGGGAAACGCGGGTCGAGCAGGCCCACGGCAACATGCCGGTCGGCTCGAAGAGGATCGACGGCGGCGGCCCGGTGAGGGGTATTCCCGAGGGCGGTTCCGGCGACAGCGCGTTGAAGACCGGGCCGACGGCGCCGATCACCTGCAACCAGCAGAACGCTTCATCGCCGGCCTGCTATAGCGCGACCCAGCAGGCGCGCCCCGTGGCGCGCTGAACCGCGCATCGACACAAAAATTTCCGTAAGCCGCGGTCCTGATCCGATCAGAACCGCGCAATGCGATGCGCCGGGATCAATTCTTGGTCACCACCACCGGCCCCTGGACGACGGGCGCTTCGGCGACATGGCGGGGCGCGACCGCCTTCTGGTGAAGGTCGAGTTCGCGCATGAACGCGGCGCCGGCGGCCGGATTCGCGAACTCCCAGAGATTGTTCTTCACGCCTTCGAAGATCAGCGAGTAGACGGCGAGCTGGACGCCTTCGCGCA
>DATCXE010000079.1:0-3116 GCA_036565985.1 Bradyrhizobium sp. | reverse complement strand
AGCCCGGCGTCGCGGGCCGGCGGCATATCGACGGTGAGTTCGCCCTCGCGGACTTCGCTTTCTCGAACCATGTCCTGATCCAGATATCCTAGAGCCTTTTCCGTTCCGATTGAATCGGAACGGGGCTCCAGATTCTTGTTTTGACGCGTTTTCTTCACGCGAACCGGTTTGCACTTCGCTGGAAAACGCTCTCTAGCTGGCGAACACGACCCGCGTTTCCACCGATACGCGCCGATAAAGATCCTCGACGTCGTCGTTCACGAGCCGGATGCATCCGGACGCGACCAGATGGCCGATGGTCTTCGGCGAATTGGTGCCGTGAATGAGCAGCCCCGGCTTGTCGAGCAGCAGCGCGCGGGCGCCGAGCGGACTGCCGGGACGGCCGGCTGCCGCGAGCAGCGCGTCAGCGTCCCTGGTGTTCGTGCCCGAAGGCCGTGTGTCAGGCCATTCAAGCTTGTTCATGACGCGCGAGAGACTGCCGCCCTTCAGGCACTCCTGCGCCACGCCGATCCCGTAGCGGCGCGCGGAATTGTTGGAATCGATCAGGTAGAGAAAGCGGTTTTCACGATCGACCACGATCGAACCGGGAACGACGGTGGTGCGGTAAAACACCACCTGCCGCTGCAGCGCGAACGGCAGCACCTCGCCCGAAGAGCCGCCGTCGACACCGGGTTTCAGATCCGCCACGACGACGTCATCGCGCCCGCGCGGCGCGTTCGGCGACGAAGCCTTCACGTTGGCTGCGACGATGGCGGGCCCTTTGGCGGCGACGAAGACGTAGGCAACGGCCGCAAGCGCGATGACGGCAGCAACCGCGCAGGCGCCGATGGCGTAGGGCTTCCAGTTCCGGCCTGTCGACAAGGTTTCGCTGATCGCCGCCGCGGCGCTGGCCTCCTCGGCGGCGATCTCATCCTCGATCCGCCGGACCGCGTCCTTGAGCGCGGCAGTGTGCGATGCCGCGGCCTCCCTCGTGAGCTGGGATCGGGCGATCAGGCTGGAGGCGTCCCTATAGACCTGGTCGCGTGCGGCGGCGTCCTTGCCTGCAACGGCCTTGGTCAGCAGCGAATAATAATCCACGGCCATGGCCTAACCTCCGAAGCGCTACCGGACAGGAGGCGCGTACTGAATTCCACCCTGGGTCCAGAGCGCATTCAATCCGCGGGGGATGCTCAGCCTCGACTGCGTCCCGACGTTCCTTTCATAGATCTCTCCGTAATTGCCGACCGCGCGGACAGCACGCGCCGCCCAGTCGTTGACGACGCCCAACTGCTCGCCGAACTCGCCTTCGGTTCCGACCAGCCGCCGGATATTGGGATTGGGAGATTTCACCGCATCGTCGATCGTCGACGACTTCACGCCGAGTTCCTCGGCATTGATTAATGAATAGAGCGTCCACTTGATCAGGTTGAACCACTGGTCGTCGCCCTGCCGCACCGCCGGCCCGAGCGGCTCCTTCGAGATGACTTCCGGCAGGATGATGTGGCTGTCGGGCGCCGACAGCTTGAGGCGCTCGGCATAGAGCTGCGAAACGTCGCTGGTCAGCACGTCGCATTTGCGATCGTCATACGCCTTCCGGCTTTCTTCGGCGGTGCCGAGCGCCAGAACCTTCAGCGGCATCTCGTTGGCCCGGAAATAGTCGGTCAGGTTCAGTTCGCTGGTGGTGCCGCTTTGGGTACAGACCGTTTTGCCGCCGAGCTGCAGGGCGGTATCGACCCCGGCCTCGCGGCGCAGCAGGAAGCCCTGGCCGTCGTAATAGGCGACGCCTGCGAACATCAGGCCGAGCGAACTTTCCCGCGACATCGTCCATGTCGAGTTGCGCGACAGCACATCGATCTGGTTCGACTGCAGCGCCGCGAAGCGGGTGACCGCATCGAGCGGCACGAACGTCACCTTGGCGGGATCGCCGAAAATCGCCGCCGCCACGGCGCGGCAAATATCGACGTCGAAGCCGGTCCACGCGTTCTTGTCGTCCATGCTGGAAAAGCCGAGCAGCCCCTGGCTCACTCCGCAATTGAGCGTGCCGCGCTCCTTGACGGCCTTCAGGGTCTGCGCGCCGGCGGGAAAGGCCGTGAAAGCGAAGGCCAGCAACGCGAGGATCGGGAGGATGACGGGCCGCTTCTCGAAATCAGGCATCTGGATCTCGTAATCAGTGGCGGTTTCGGCGTCCTTCAGCCGGGGAATGTCGGGAGGCTAGCATAACCGGAAGGGTTACCAATCCACTCCTGGATGGGACGGGGCGCGCGCCCTGCCCTGCGGTCCCGGAACCGGCGCTTCGCGCGCCTCCGCGACGAGCCATTCGATCAAAAATCTACGCAGTCTTTAATGATCTGGATCGCGATCCACCCCCGGATCAATTCCGGGGGCATGCGTCGTTCGAAAATTGCTTTAGTCCTCGACCCCGTAGCGGTGCAGGTCGTTGCCGTGCGTGTCGAGCCAGTTCTTGGCGCGCTCGACGTGGCCGCAGATCCGGCCGCAGACCCGCCAGAACCTGGGCGAGTGATTCATCTCGACGAGATGGGCGACCTCATGGGCGGCGAGATAGTCCAGCACATAGGGCGGGGCGAGAATCAGGCGCCAGGAAAACGACAGCGATCCCGCCGAGGTGCAGGAACCCCAACGGCTCGACTGATCGCGGATCGACACCCGCTTGACCCTGACGCCGAGATCTTCGGCGTAGGCGATCGAGGCCTTGTGCAGATCCTTGCGCGCTTCACGCTTGAGAAAGTCGTGGACACGCCGGTCCATGTGCTCGATGTCACCGGCCACGCACAGTATCTTTTCACCGCTGTCGCGGGTTTCGGTCCAGACCGTGCCGCGCACGCCGGCGCGATGCACGATCCGGTGCGACACGCCGCGCAGCGGAACCACTGTGCCAGGATGAAACGGTGCGGCCTTCGGCAAACGACCGAGGCGCGCGGCGATCCAGCCACCGTGAAGCCGCGCGAACTCCTTGGCTTCCACCAAAGTACCGCGCGGCGGCATGGTCAGGATCGCTTCACGATCGGTCGGATGAATTCGCAAGGTATAGCGCCGCGCGCGGCGATGCCGACGCAGCCGAATCGCAAAATATTGCGAGCCGTGTTTGACCAAAACAGTCGCGGGTTCGGCGGGCCGCC
>DATCXE010000656.1:0-5025 GCA_036565985.1 Bradyrhizobium sp. | reverse complement strand
GTATCCGCCGCCGTAATATCCGGGTCCATAGCCGTCATAGTAGCCGTAGCCGGGGCCGTAGGCATATGCGTTCGACGCAATTCCGCCGATCACCGCACCCGCGATGAGTCCGCCGGCCACCGCCGGAAAGAACCCGCCGCCGCCCCAGCCGCCGCCGCGCCAGTACGCTTCCGCGGGCGACGGCGCCGCCACTGCTGTGAGGCCCACAACGGCCGCAGCAGCGAGAACCAAAGGTGCTTTCCTCATGGAGTACTCCTTTCGGTAAGACAGACGCCCACTTTACATTCCAGCGAAGTTCCCACTTTCGCAAAAACGCATGCTCGCTAAACACTTTCGAGTGAATTTTGTTGCTCGGGTTGCACCTGCCGCACGGCTTTACCGCCAGATTTAATTTTCATGAACGAATGTTCAGACACCGGGGAAGGGCGCCGCTTTCGCGACGCAACCAGCCGGGAAGGGGCCAGCTACCACCCCTCCAGCACGATCTTGCCGCGCGACTTGCCGCTTTCCAGCAGCGCATGCGCGCGTTTCAGATTGGCCGCGTTGATCGTTCCAAAGGTCTGGTCGAGCGTGGTGCGCAGCACGCCCTTGTCGATCAGGTCTGCCACGTCGTTGAGCAGATTATGCTGGGCGATCATGTCGGGTGTCTGGAACGAGGAGCGGGTGAACATCGACTCCCAGTGCACCGAGATCGCCTTGCCCTTGAACACGCTCATGGTGAATTCCGGCGGATCGTCGATCAGCCCGAACTTGCCCTGTGGCGCCATCAAGTCCGCGATCGCCTTGTAGTGCTGGTCGGTGAAGGTCAGGCTCGCTACCAGCGCCACTGGCGGCACTTTCAATTTCTCGATCTGTTCCTTCATCGGTTTGGAATGGTCGACCACGCCATGCGCGCCGAGGTCGAGGCACCATTTCTGCGACTCCGGCCGCGTTGCGGTCGCCACCACCGTCAGCCCGGTAAGGCGGCGGGCGAGCTGGATCAGGATCGAGCCAACGCCACCGGCGCCGCCCGTGATCAAGAGCGTACGCGGATCGACGCTCTTGCCCGGCACGGCGCCGAGCCGGTCGAACAGCAATTCCCAGGCGGTGATCGACGTCAGCGGCAGCGCCGCCGCCTGCGCTGATGACAGCGACTTCGGCTTGTTGCCGACGATGCGCTCGTCGACCAGGTGAAATTGCGCGTTGGTGCCCTGGCGCAGGATCGAGCCGGCGTAGAACACTTCATCGCCCGGCTTGAACAGCGTGACATCGGGACCGACGGCATCGACGATGCCCGCAGCGTCGTAGCCCAGGATCTTGGTTTCGCCCTCGGGCGGGGCGGCGCGCTTGCGAACCTTGTAGTCGACGGGGTTGGCGGAGATCGCCTTCACGGCGACCCTGATGTCGCGGCCCTTCGGTTCCGGCTTGGCGGTCTCGAAATCGATCAGCGAATCCGCGTCCTCGATGGGGAGCGATTTTCTGTAGCCGACGGCCTTCATGCCCGTAACTCCTGCCTTGTTTGAACGGTTGGCCGATTTACTGTCGTGCTGGCATCAACTTGGCAAGTACTGTAAATTAGGGGAACTAGTCCCCATTTGGATACTATTGGAAAGCGGCGCATGAAACGGCGGAATTTTGCCCATCGTCCCGGCTGCGCGGTCGAGGCTACGCTTGATCTGATCGACGGCAAGTGGAAAGGGGTGATCCTGTTTCATCTGCAGTCGGGCACCCAGCGTTTTGGGGAGTTGCGGCGGCGGATGCCAGGGATTACCCAGCGCATGCTGACCAAGCAGCTTCGCGCGCTGGAAGAAGACCGGCTCGTGATCCGCAAGGTCTATGCCGAGGTGCCTCCGCGCGTCGAATACACCCTGTCCGACGTCGGCGAGAGCCTGCGCCCCGTCATCGATACGCTGCGGGCGTGGGGCGAGAGCCATCGGGAACGGCTTTCCTGCGGCCCGGCGCCTGACAGCGTCGAGGAGCCGGGTCGCGCCGCGTAGCCTGCTGTTTGTGTACCGCGTTATCTTCTCTCGTTACCGCCCCGCTTCCATATGTGGGGCGACAAATTCCGGGATTTTCGCATGAATTTGATCCGCTCCCTGGCCGCCCTCGTGCTGGCTTCCGCCGTCGTTGCAACACCGGCGCTGGCGCAGGACCGCCGCGTGCCATCCTCCGGCGCCGAACTTCGGCTTTCCTATGCCCCGATCGTGCAGCGCGTGCAGCCGGCGGTGGTCAATGTCTACGCCGGCAAGACCGTACAAAATCGCAATCCGCTGCTCGACGATCCGATTTTTCGCCGCTTCTTCGGCGTGCCCGGGCAGCAGCCCGAACAGATGCAGCGTTCGCTCGGATCCGGCGTGATGGTCGACGCTTCCGGGCTTGTCGTGACCAACAACCACGTCATCGAGGGCGCCGACCAGGTCAAGATTTCGCTCGCCGACAAGCGCGAGTTCGAGGCCGAGATCGTGCTCAAGGACAGCCGCACCGATCTCGCCGTACTGCGCATCAAGGACACCAAGGAGAAGTTCGCAACGCTCGACTTCGCCAATTCCGATGAATTGCTGGTCGGCGACGTCGTGCTCGCGATCGGCAATCCGTTCGGCGTTGGCCAGACCGTCACCCACGGTATCGTCTCGGCGCTGGCCCGCACCAAGGTAGGCATCACCGACTACCAGTTCTTCATTCAGACCGATGCGGCGATCAATCCCGGCAATTCCGGCGGTGCGCTGGTCGACATGACCGGCAAGCTCGTCGGCATCAACACCGCGATCTTCTCGCGTTCGGGCGGTTCGCAAGGCATCGGCTTTGCCATTCCCGCCAACATGGTGCGGGTCGTGGTGGCCTCCGCCAAGAGCGGCGGCAAGGCGGTCAAGCGGCCGTGGCTGGGCGCGAAGCTGCAGGCGGTGACACCTGAAATCGCCGAGACGCTGGGGCTGAAATTGCCGAACGGCGCATTGGTCGCCAACGTCGCGCCGAACAGTCCGGCGGCGCGCGCAGGCTTGAAACCGTCCGACCTGATCGTTGCGATCGAAGGCCAGAGCATCGAAGATCCCAACGCGTTCGATTACCGCTTCGCGACCCGCCAGCTTGGCGGCAGCGCGCAGATCGACGTGCAGCGCGCCGGCAAGACCGTCAAGCTGACGGTGGCGCTGGAGACCGCACCCGATACCAACCGCGACGAAATCGTTCTCAGCGCGCGTTCGCCGTTCCAGGGCGCAAGGGTCGCCAACATTTCGCCGGCAGTCGCCGACGAACTGCATCTGGACTCCCAGACCGAGGGCGTCGTGGTGATCGATCTCGACGACGGCAGCACGGCGGCCGGCGTCGGCTTCCAGAAGGGCGACATCATCCTCGCGGTCAACAACCAGAAGATCGCCAAGACCAGCGACCTCGACAAGGCGTCGAAAATCTCGTCGAGGCTCTGGCGCATCGTCGTGGTTCGCGGTGGCCAGCAAATCAACGTGACGCTGGGCGGATGAGCCCGAAGCAACCGCGAGAAGCTGCGAACCTCTTTGCCGCGGCGGGGATGGAGCAGGACGCCCCGCATCCGCTCCCTGACCGGCTGCGCCCGCGCTCGCTCGCCGATGTCGTCGGCCAGGATCACATCCTCGGTCCCGACGGCGCGCTGACGCGGATGCTGGAAACACGCACGCTGGGCTCGCTGGTGTTCTGGGGACCGCCCGGCACCGGCAAGACCACGGTGGCGCGGCTCTTGGCGGATGCTACCGAACTGCATTTCGAGCAGATTTCCGCGGTGTTTTCCGGCGTCGCCGATCTGAAAAAGGTGTTCGATGCGGCGCGGGCCCGGCGCGAGATGGGCAAGGGCACGCTGCTGTTCGTCGACGAGGTGCATCGTTTCAACCGCGCCCAGCAGGATTCGTTTCTGCCCGTGATGGAGGACGGCACCGTGGTGCTGGTCGGCGCCACCACGGAAAACCCGTCGTTCGAGCTCAACGCCGCGTTGCTGTCGCGGGCGCGGGTGCTGGTGTTCCGTTCGCTGGATGCCGAGGCGATCGAGAAGCTTTTTACGCATGCCGAAAAGGTCGAGGGCCGTAAACTGCCACTCGACGCCGAGGCGCGCGCTGTGCTGGTGCGCATGGCCGACGGTGACGGCCGCGCTTCGCTGACGCTGGCCGAGGAAGTCTGGCGCGCTGCGCGCAAGGACGAGATATTCGACGCCGCGCAACTGCAGGAAATCCTGCAGCGCCGCGCGCCGATCTACGACAAGTCCGCCGATGGCCACTACAATCTGATATCGGCGCTGCATAAATCGGTGCGCGGCTCCGATCCCGATGCGGCGCTGTATTATCTCGCGCGCATGCTGGATGCCGGCGAGGATCCGCTGTTCCTGGCGCGGCGCGTCGTGCGGATGGCGGTCGAGGACATCGGCCTTGCCGATCCGCAGGCGCTGGTGATCTGCAATGCCGCCAAGGACGCGTTCGACTTTCTTGGGTCTCCCGAAGGTGAACTGGCGATCGCGCAGGCAGTGATCTATCTCGCCACCGCGCCGAAATCCAACGCCGCCTACAAGGCGTTCGGTGCGGCGATGCGCACGGCGAAGGAAGGCGGCTCGCTGCTGCCGCCGAAGCACATCCTGAACTCGCCGACCAAACTGATGAAGTCGGAAGGCTATGGCTCCGGCTACGAATACGACCACGACGCGCCGGATGCCTTCTCCGGGCAGGACTACTTTCCGGAAGCGCTCGGCCGGCAGACCTTTTACGACCCACCCGATCGCGGCTTCGAACGCGAGATCCGCAAGCGGCTCGATTACTGGGCCAAGTTGCGCAAAGAACGAGAGCGAGACCAGCGCGAATGAGACGTTTCGAGAACCATCTGAGAGCGATAATCTGCGCCACCGCGGTAACGCTGGCGTTCACGCTTTCCGCCGCCGCGGATACGGTCGAAGTTGCCCCGGGCGTGCAGGTGACGAAACGAACATATTCGGCGCCGATCAACGAGCAGCCGTTCTTCGGCTTTGCACCCAGGAATTCGGAGCAGCGGGCTGCGGACGCCAACTTCGTCAACGCCATCATCCAGGCCGCCGGG
>DATCXE010000652.1:0-2231 GCA_036565985.1 Bradyrhizobium sp. | reverse complement strand
TGCGCTAAACAACACGCTCCAGGATGCGCTCGCCCGCCACGAACGGATGCGCGGCAAGAACGTGCTCTGGCAGCCGGGCACCGATCACGCCGGTATCGCGACGCAGCTCGTCGTGGAACGGAAGCTCGCCGAGCGCCAGATGAGCCGCGTGAAGATGGGCCGCGAAGCGTTCCTCGCCGAAGTCTGGAAGTGGAAAGAGGAATCAGGCGGCACGATCGTGCGGCAGCTGCGCCGGCTGGGCGCGTCCTGCGATTGGAGCCGCGAACGCTTTACGATGGACGAGGGTCTGTCGCGCGCGGTGCTGAAGGTGTTCGTCGCGCTCCACAAGCAAGGCCTGATCTACAAGGACAAGCGGCTGGTCAATTGGGACCCGAAACTGCTCACCGCGATCTCCGATCTCGAAGTGCAGCAGGTCGAGGTCAAGGGCAATCTCTGGTATCTGCGCTACCCGATCGAGGGCAAGACGTTCAGTCCCGACGATCCCTCGACGTTTGTCGTGGTGGCGACGACGCGGCCTGAGACGATGCTCGGCGACACCGCCGTTGCCATCCATCCGGACAACGAACGCATCGGGCACCTGATTGGCCAGCACGTCATCCTGCCGCTGGTCGGCCGCCGCATTCCGATCATCGGCGACGACTACGCCGATCCCGAAAAGGGCTCGGGCGCGGTCAAGATCACGCCGGCGCACGATTTCAACGACTTCGAGGTCGGCAAGCGACACGGCCTGCCGCAGATCAACGTGTTCGACCGCGAGGGGTGCCTGGCGCTCAACGAAAACGAGGACTATCTGCGCGGATTGCCCGAAGGCGCGCTGATGCTGGCGGAAGAATTGCACGGCGTCGACCGCTTCGCCGCGCGCAAGAAGATCGTGGCGCGGCTGGAGGATTTCGGTTTCCTCGAAAAGATCGAGCCGAACACGCACATGGTGCCGCATGGTGACCGCTCCGGCGTGGTGATCGAGCCCTATCTGACCGACCAGTGGTATGTCGACGCCGCGACCATGGCGCAGCCGGCGATCGCGGCAGTGCGCTCGGGCGCGACCAGTTTCGTGCCAAAGAATTGGGAAAAGACCTATTTCGAATGGATGGAAAACATTCAGCCCTGGTGCATCTCGCGCCAACTCTGGTGGGGCCACCAGATCCCGGCCTGGTACGGACCTGACGGCAAGGTGTTCGTCGCCGAAACCGAAGAGGAAGCGGTCGGCAACGCGCTCGGCTATTACGTCGAGCAGGAAGTCATCACCGAGGAGCAGGGCCGCGAGATGGCGCTCGACCCTGCCAGGCGCGAGGGCTTCATCACGCGCGACGAGGACGTGCTCGACACCTGGTTCTCTTCCGGGCTGTGGCCGTTCTCGACGCTCGGCTGGCCCGACGACACTCCGGAAGTGAAGCGCTACTACCCGACCAACGTGCTCGTCACCGGCTGGGACATCATCTTCTTCTGGGTTGCCCGGATGATGATGATGGGCATTCACTTCATGAAGGAGGCGCCGTTCTCGACGGTCTATATCCACCGCCTGGTTCGCGACGAGAAGGGCGCGAAGATGTCGAAGTCGAAAGGCAACGTCATCGATCCCTTGGGCGTCATCGACGACTTCGGCGCCGATGCGCTGCGCTTTGCGCTGGCGCGCGGGGCGGCGCACAGCCACGACATCAAGCTGTCGCCGCAGCTCGTCGAGACCAATCGCAATTTCGCGACCAAGCTGTGGAACGCCTGCCGCTTTGCCGAGATGAACGGCTGCGCGCTGCCGGCGGGGTTCGAGCCGGAGAGCGCGAAGGAGACCCTCAACCGCTGGATTGTGCATGAGACCTCGCGCGCCACGCGCGAAGTCACCGAGGCGATCGAGGAGTATCGCTTCAACGATGCGTCCAATGCGATCTACCGCTTCGTCTGGAACGTCTACTGCGACTGGTACCTCGAACTCGCAAAGCCCGTGCTGATGGGCGAGGAGGGCGCGGCCAAGGCCGAGACCCGCGCCATGATCGCATGGGCGCGTGACGAGATCCTCAAGCTGCTGCATCCGTTCATGCCGTTCATTACCGAGGAACTCTGGGCGGTGACAGCCGCGCGCAATGGTTTGCTGGTGCTGGCCGAATGGCCACGGAAGCCTCGCCTGGTGACTGATGAGCAGATTGCTTCGATGGCCTTGGCAGGGCCCGGTGAGCCGCTGATCGCGCCGGTGATGGCCGCGTTCGACGCCGAGGATTTCAGCGACCCGGCGGCGGAAG
>DATCXE010000637.1:0-3733 GCA_036565985.1 Bradyrhizobium sp. | reverse complement strand
AGGTGACGACCGAAAGGATGGGCCAGGTTGTCATTACTGGCCTCCCAAGCCGCACATGAACCAGGTGATCAGCCCCGCGACGCCGATCAGCATCGCAAAGGCGTAGTGATAGAGGTAGCCGGTCTGGACCTTCACGACGTTGCGGGTGACGTCGAGCACCCGCGCAGAAACGCCGTCCGGACCGAAGCCGTCGATGACGTAGCCGTCGCCCTTCTTCCAGAGAAAGTAGCCGATTCGCTTGGCCGGCCGGACGAAGAGGAAGTCATAGAGCTCGTCGAAGTACCATTTGTTGAGCAGGAACCGGTAGAGCATCTGGTGCTGGTTGGCGAGTTCGACCGGCAGATAGGGGCGGCGGATGTAGAACAGCCACGACACCAGGAAGCCCAGCACCATCATGACGGTCGGCAGGAACGCGATCGTCTTCGGGATGTGGTGCATCTCCTCGATGATGTGCGGCTGCATCTTGAGCGACTCGCGGAAGAACTCTTCCACGCCGTGGCCCGCGAACAGTTCCTTGAACGGGAAGCCGGCCAGGATCGAGCCGGCGGCAAGGATGCCGATCGGCACCAGCATCCACATCGGCGCCTCGTGAGCCGCCTCGTAGTGATGCCGGTCGTGCGGCTCGCCGTGGAAGGTCTTGAAGATCAGCCGCCAGGAATAGAACGAGGTCAGGGCCGCCGCGATCACCGTCATCGCGAAGGCGTAATACGCAAAGGGATTATGTGCGACATAGGCGGACTCGATGATGGCGTCCTTGGAGAAATAGCCGGCGGTGAGCGGAAATCCGGTCAGCGCCAGCGTGCCGATCACCATCACGCTGTAGGTGTAGGGAATCCGGTCCTTCAGTCCGCCCATGTTGCGGATGTCCTGCTCGTGATGCATCGCGTAGATCACCGAGCCGGAGCCCAGGAACAACAGCGCCTTGAAGAAGGCGTGCGTGAACAGATGGAACATGCCGACCGAATAGGCCCCCGCTCCCATCGCCACGAACATGTAGCCGAGCTGCGAACAGGTCGAATAGGCGACGATGCGCTTGATGTCGTTCTGCACGAGGCCGATGGTGGCGGCAAAGAGCGCGGTGGTGGCGCCGAAGAACATCACGACGGCCTGCGCGGTCGGCGCGAGTTCGAACAGCGGCGACAGCCGCGCCACCATGAATACGCCGGCGGTCACCATGGTCGCGGCATGGATCAGCGCCGACACCGGCGTCGGGCCTTCCATCGCGTCCGGCAACCAGGTGTGCAGCAGGAACTGGGCCGATTTGCCCATCGCCCCCATGAACAGCAGCAGGCAGGTCAGCGTCAGCGCATCGGCATGCCAGCCGAAGAAATTGATGGTCTTGCCCGACAGCCCCGGGGCGCCGGCGAAGATGGTCTCGAAGTCGGTCGACTTCAGGAGCATGTAAACGGCGAAGATGCCGAGTGCGAAGCCGAAATCGCCGACGCGGTTGACCACGAAGGCCTTGATCGCCGCCGCATTCGCGGACGGCTTCTGGTACCAGAAACCGATCAGGAGATAGCTCGCCAGACCGACGCCCTCCCAGCCGAAGAACAGCTGGACCAGGTTGTCGGCGGTCACCAGCATCAGCATCGCGAAGGTGAACAGCGACAGGTAAGCGAAGAAGCGCGGCCGATGCGGATCCTCGTCCATGTAGCCGATCGAATAGAGATGCACGAGCGACGAGACGGTATTGACCACCACCAGCATCACGGCGGTCAGCGTGTCGACCCGCAGCGCCCACGACACCTGCAGGTCGCCCGAGTTGATCCACGGGAACAGCGCGATCCTGTAGTCATGGTGCATGAAGCCGACATCGACCAGCACCACCCAGGACAATGCCGCGGAAACGAACAGCAGTCCCGTCGTGATCAGTTCCGCCGCGCGCGAGCCCTGCGCCGGCGGCTCGGAGACGTGATGGTCGTCATGGCCGTGGTCATCGTGGCCATGGGCGTCATGGGCATCAGTCGCATGGGCGTGAGCGCCATGCGTGTCGTCATGATGATGCTCGACCATATCGCCGCTCGGGTTGCGCGCATGCGCCCCGAAGATCGCGATCAGGCCGGCCAGAATGGCGCCCAGCAGCGGCAGAAAGACGATTGCCTGAACCATAGCCGCTTCAGCCCTTCATCAGATTGACGTCTTCAACCGCGATCGAGCCGCGGTTGCGGAAATAGACCACCAGCACGGCGAGGCCGATCGCGGCCTCGGCGGCAGCAACCGTCAGCACTAGGAGCGCGAACACCTGGCCGACGATGTCGCCGAGGAAAGTCGAGAACGCCACCAGGTTGATGTTGACCGCGAGCAGGATCAACTCGATCGACATCAGGATGATGATGATGTTCTTGCGGTTCAGGAAGATGCCGAGAATCCCGAGCGTGAACAGGATGGCGCCGACCGAGAGATAGTGCCCCAGACCGATCGTCATTTCACCCACTCCGCCGCGTCCGCATCCTGCAGCCCCTGCCCGGACGCCACCTTGCGCACGGCCATCGCGAGTTCCGGCGTACGCGCGTTCTGCACGTTGATATCCTGCCGCTTGACGTTCGCCTTGTGGCGCAGCGTCAGCACGATGGCGCCGATCATCGCGACCAGCAGCACCATGCCCGCGATCTGGAAGTAATGGACGTACTTCGTATACAGCACGAGGCCGAGCGCCTCGGTGTTGCTGACATTGGTCGGGATCGCCGCCGTGATCTGCTTGGTCGTGGCGGGATTGATGACCCAGCTTCCGCCGACCAGCAGCAGTTCGACGAGGAAGATCGCGCCGATCACGAGGCCGATCGGCAAGTACTCCAGAAAACCCTCGCGCAGTTCGACGAAATCGACGTCGAGCATCATGATCACGAACAGGAACAGCACTGCGACCGCGCCGACATAGACCACGACCAGGATCATCGCCAGGAATTCGGCGCCCATCAGGATGAACAGGCCGGACGCGTTGACGAACGCCAGGATCAAATACAGCACCGAGTGCACGGGATTGCGCGACACAATCACCATCACCGCCGACGCCACGCAGATGCCGGCAAACATATAGAAGAACAGCGCGGGTAGGATCATGCGAAGGTTTCCCCCGTCATTCCGGGGCTTGCGAAGCGTGAACCCGGAATCTCGAGATTCCGGGTCTGGTCCTTCGGACCATCCCGGAATGACGTGAATATGCTGCTTGCGATCATGCCCTCACCTCACCGGTACGGCGCGTCGAGTTCGATTGATTTCGCAAGCTCGCGCTCCCAGCGGTCGCCATTGGCGAGCAGTTTCGCCTTGTCATAATAGAGTTCCTCGCGGGTCTCGGTCGCGAATTCGAAATTCGGTCCCTCGACGATGGCATCGACCGGGCAGGCCTCCTGGCACAGGCCGCAATAGATGCATTTCACCATGTCGATGTCGTAGCGCACGGTGCGGCGGGTGCCGTCGTTGCGGCGCGGGCCGGCCTCGATCGTGATCGCCTGCGCCGGGCAGATCGCCTCGCACAGCTTGCAGGCGATGCAGCGCTCCTCGCCGTTCGGATAGCGGCGCAGCGCATGCTCGCCGCGGAATCGCGGGGAGATCGGCCCCTTCTCGAAGGGATAGTTCAGCGTCGGCTTCGGCTTGAAAAAATATCGCATGGCGAGAAAGAACGCCGATACGAATTCGGTCAGCAGAAGCGCGCGGGCGGTTGTGTTGATGTTGACACTCATGGCGACCTCACTTCGGCGCAATGCCGGTGAATTGCAGCACACCGGCGACGATC
>DATCXE010000623.1:0-14038 GCA_036565985.1 Bradyrhizobium sp. | reverse complement strand
CCCGGCGGCTGGGCAGCCGCAGGCTTGTCGCCCTCGGTCTTGACGGCGTCGGCCGCGGCGTCGTCCTTGTCAGCGTTAGTCTTGTCAGCGTTAGTCTTGCTCGTTTCGGTCTTGCTGCCTTCCGTCTTGCCGCTGTCCATCTTCGCGGCATCGCTGGAAGGCTCGTCCTTCGCAGCACCCCGGCCAGCCTCCTCGGTCTTCGGGGCCTCCTCGGCGGCCGGCTTGGCCCGCTTGCCGAGCTTTTGCTTGGCGCCTTGCTTGCTGTCGGTCGCGGCCTGCACCGGGGCCTCACCGTCTGCGGGTCGATTGGCGTCGGGCGCAGCCGTCGGCCTTGCCTGCCGCCTGGCATCGCGGCCGGAGCGTGCGCCCTCGCCTTGCGGCCTTGCGCGGTCAGGTTCGGTCCGCGAAGTCTCCGTTGCCGGTGCGGCGGGTTGCTGCCGGCGCCCGAAGCGGTCGGGTTGATCCGGCCGGGCGTCCTTCTGCTTCGACTGATCCTTCGGCTGGTAACGCGGATCGGCGGCGCCGTTGGAGATGAGGAACGAGGCAAGCAGGCCGGCCATTTCGCTGCCCGTCGTGTAGTGCTGGCGCAAAAAGCCCTGCAACGATGAAGCCGGGACGTTCTTCAACAAACCCCGCGGACTCTTGTGGCAGGTGCTGCAGGTGCCCGAGAATATCTGGGAAGGGCTCTTGCCACGCTCGAGATTTTCCTGCGCTCGCACGCCCACTGCCGTGATGCAGCCGATCAGGATCGTCACCGTCGCTATAATGAGCGCTCGGCTCAACATTCCCTGCTTCTCCAGATATGGAATCGGTTCACGCATACTCCTTCGGCGGCGTCACCTTTTAGCCGATTATGCCGCGAATGGAAGCGCACTCATTGCGCAACTGCGTGATCGCCACATTAGAGAATATCCGCTTTGACTCCAACGCACTAGCGCCGCGTCATCATCGTAATTATCATGTTGTTGACGCACTTTGGAACCAACCTTTCCACCGTGCGTCCGCATCGGTTGTAGCGGCCGGTTGTTCCATTGGTGCTTCGATGGATCGCTTGTTGCGTTATTTCCTGGGGCAGTTCATTCGCCGCGGCACGATGGCCTTCACGGCCGCGAGCGGGACCAGATTTACCTGCGGTGATGGCACAGGGCGCCCGGTGTCGGCGAGGTTCCTGACCGAGCGGACCCAGCGCCGCATCCTCCTCAATCCGGAACTGGCGCTGGGCGAAGCCTATATGGACGGCACCTTCGTGGTCGAGAACGGCTCGATCGCGGACGTTCTCGCAATCCTGCTCGATCAGCCCGAAATGGTGCCGCGCTGGGCCGTGCTGCAGTGGTGGCTGCGGTATTTCGGCCGGCACATCCGCCAGTTCAATCGGCGCGGCCGGGCGAGGACCAACGTCGCCCATCATTACGATCTCGATGGGCGGCTCTATTCCCTCTTCCTCGACGCTGACAGGCAATATAGCTGCGCCTATTTCGAGACCCCGGACGCGTCGCTCGACGATGCCCAACTCGCCAAGAAGCGTCACCTTGCCGCCAAGCTCCTGATCGGACGCGGGACGCGCGTGCTCGACATCGGCTCCGGCTGGGGCGGCCTTGGCCTCTATCTGGCCGACACGACGGGAGCAGATGTTACCGGCATCACGTTGTCGTCGGAGCAATTGCAGGTCTCGAACGCCCGTTCGGCGGAGAAGGGCCTGGCCGGGTCGGCGAAATTCCTGTTGAGCGATTATCGCGATATCCCCGGTCCCTTCGACAGGATCGTTTCAGTCGGCATGTTCGAACATGTCGGCGTCGGCTTCTACGAAACCTTTTTCAGGCGATGCGCCGACATCCTCAGCGACGACGGTGTCATGGTGCTGCACTCGATCGGCCGATCCACCGGGCCCGACGTCACGAGCCCATGGATCACGAAATACATCTTTCCAGGCGGCTACATCCCCGCCGTCTCCGAGGTCATCCCCGCAATCGAGAAGGCCGGCCTCCTGGTCTGCGACATCGAGATCCTGCGCCTGCACTATGCCGAGACGCTGAAGGCCTGGCGCGAACGCTTCATGGCGCGGCGGGAAGAGGCTGTTCGCCTTTACGACGAGCGCTTTGCCAGGATGTGGGAATTCTATCTGGCGGCGTCCGAGATGTCGTTCCGGAAGCAGAACCTGATGAACTTCCAGATCCAGTTGACCAAGCGCCAGGGCATCGTGCCGATCACGCGTGACTACATCGCGCGGGAAGAAGCGAGGCTGCGCGGGATCGAGCAGGGGAAACGGCCGCGGTGGCAGTTGGCCGGAGAATAGCCGAGCGCCGGAACCGGTCTCTCAGTTCCGCAAGCTGTAGGGCGACGCGTAAGGAATGGGATACGACGCCGGACGGGCAAGCTGCGCACGCAGGGCGGCAATCACCTGCCGGTCGCAAGGCACGGCACGCCGTTCAGGACGCGAAATCTCTTCGGCGGTATCGATCAGCAACGACAGCCACAGGCGCTGGCTGCTTGCCGATTGCCATTCCCTGAGTTGCTGACCCATCGCCTGTCCTTTGGTCCGTTGCCATAGGCAACCCGAAAGCCGCCGTCTCGTTCCCGATCTAGTAACCAGACCACGCTGCCGAAAAGAAAATCCGGCCGATGTGATCTACTTCACAGAAGCCATGTGCGGCGCATCCTAGACCTCCGCCATGGCCGAGAAACCCTACCCAGCGTCGTTCGACACCGACATCAGGACCGACTACGCCCTGATCGTGATCGGCGTGGCCGCCGCCATGTGCGCGTTCATCTACCTGATCCTGGTTTGATCAACGCTTAAGATCGCAGCTCGAATCGTACCCAAGCTCGGGATATGTCCGCCGCGGCGGCGATAAGGTTCAGACAATCCTAAAATTTTGTCCGGCATTTTCGCGGGTTGCGCCCCGCGATCGCCCGGTTTTGGCCGGAACCCCGTCAAGGAGAATGCGCCCGCCGATCAGCATCCACACCCCGCATGTGGGAATCGTGCATAAGGCACCTTCAGACACTATCACCTCACCCGCGAGTGGCGCCTTATCGCCCCCCGCTTCCGGGAATCGTTTCCGGAATCCAAACAACGACAAAAAAGCGAAGCACAATCCGAGATCATGGCCTTGACTGATTCGAACGTCCTCAAGCTCGCCCCCGACGCGGGAACTCCGGCCTACCGGAGCGCGCCGCACAACATCGAGGCGGAACAGAGCCTGCTGGGCGCGATCCTGGTCAACAACGACGCGTTCTACCGGGTTTCCGACTTCCTGGAACCGAAACACTTCTTCGAACCGCTCCATCAGACCATTTTCGAAACCGCCGGCAGCCTGATTCGCATGGGCAAGGTGGCCACCCCCGTCACGCTGAAGACGTTCCTGCCGGCCGACACCGACATTGGCGGCATGACGGTTGGCCAATACCTCGCCCGCGTTGCGGCCGAGGCGACCACGATCATCAACGCGCAGGATTACGGCCGCACGATCTACGACATGGCGCTGCGCCGGGACCTGATCCGGATCGGCGAGGACATGGTCAACGTCGCCTTCGACGCACCGGTGGACTTTGCCCCACGTGCGCAGATCGAGGACGCCGAGCGCCAGCTCTACGAACTCGCCGAATCCGGCCGTTACGAAGGCGGCTTCCAGCGCTTTTCGCAGGCGATGAAGATCGCGCTCGACATGGCCGCCAACGCGTACCAACGCGACGGCAAGCTGTCCGGCATCTCCACTGGCCTGCGTGATCTCGACTCGAAGATGGGCGGCCTGCAGCGATCCGATCTGATCATCCTGGCCGGTCGTCCCGGCATGGGCAAAACCTCGCTTGCAACCAACATCGCCTACAATATTGCCAGGGCATACCAACCGGAAACCAAGGCCGACGGCACCACGACGGCCGCTAATGGCGGCGTTGTCGGCTTCTATTCCTGCGAAATGTCGGCGGAGCAGCTCGCCACGCGTATTCTCGCAGAACAAACCCGCATTGCCTCGAGCATGATCCGCCGCGGCGGCATCAACCAGCAAGAGTTCGACAAGATTCGCGACTATACGATCGAACTCGAGCACCTGCCGCTCTATGTCGACGAGACCGGCGGCCTTTCGATCTCGCAATTGACGGCGCGCGCCCGGCGGCTGAAGCGCCAGAAGGGTCTCGACGTCATTGTGGTCGACTACATCCAGCTGCTTCAAGGCTCAGGCAAGCGTGGCAACGACAACCGCGTCCAGGAAGTCACGGAAATCACCACCAACCTGAAGGCGCTCGCGAAGGAGCTCAATGTTCCGGTAGTCGCGCTTTCGCAGCTTTCGCGCCAGGTCGAGAATCGCGACGACAAGCATCCGCAATTGTCCGATCTGCGTGAATCCGGCTCGATCGAGCAGGACGCGGACGTCGTGCTGTTCGTCTATCGCGAGGAATATTATCTGCAGAACAAGGAGCCCAAACCCGGTACGCCCGAGCACGAGAAGTGGAAACTCGACATGGAGCTCGCGCACGGCAAGGCCGAGGTCATCATCGCCAAGCAGCGCCACGGACCGACGGGTACGGTGCCACTGCAATTTGAGGGGCAGTACACGCGATTCAGTGATCTCATTGAAGACGACAACTTGCCCTACCGCGTGCCGTAAATCTGACCTTCAGTGCGGTTGAACCGCAGCGTTCCGCCGCCTAAAATGTGGCATGAACATCGCCCCCGATCCCAAATCCATCCCGCAAGGCACCCCGCTCGCGCCTGAGCCGAACCAGCCCGCCCCGATCGCGAGCAGCGCAACCGGTGTGCTGACGGTCGATCTCGACGCCATCGTCGCCAACTGGCGCAAGCTCGAGAAAACCGCGGTGCCGGCCGAATGCGCAGGCGTGGTCAAGGCGGATGCCTATGGCTGCGGCGCCGCGCAGGTCGCGGGCGCGCTTTCTCGGGCCGGCTGCAAGACGTTTTTCGTGGCGACCCTCGACGAAGCCCGCGTGGTCCGCGCTGCGGTGCCGGCGGCCGCGGCGATCTATGTGCTCGACGGCTTCTTCCAGAACACCGGCGACGTCTACGCGCAGATCGACTGCAAGCCCGTGATCGGCGATCTCAACGAACTCGCCGAATGGGACGTGTTCTGCCGCCGCTCCGGCTGGTCGGGCGGCGCCGCCATTCATATCGATACCGGCATGAACCGGCTCGGCATGACGGTGACCGAGGCGCAGGGCCTCATCCCGCGCATCAATGCCAGCGATCACGGCATTACGCTGGTAATGAGCCACCTCGCCTCCGCGGAAATGCTCCACAGTACCGCCAACGCCAGGCAACTCGCGGCCTTCAGGGAGATCGCGAGCCTGTACTCCGGTGTGCCGAAGTCGCTCTCGAATTCATCCGGTATTTTCCTGGGCTCCCAGTTCGTGTTCGACCTGGTGCGGCCGGGATGCGCCCTCTACGGCATCAATCCGACGCCCGAAGCCGACAATCCGATGCAGCCGGTCGTCGACCTGAAGGCGCGCGTCGTGCAGATCCGCAATGTCGAGCGCGGCGAAACCGTCGGCTATGGCGGGACCTGGACCGCGCGGCGCCCGACGCGGATTGCGATCGTTTCCGCAGGCTATGCCGACGGATATTTCCGCGCCGCCAGCGCCAATGACGGCACCCGCGGCGCCGAGGTGGTGGTCGCCGGCAAGCGCTGCCCGATTGCAGGGCGGATCTCGATGGACCTGACCGCGGTCGACGTCACCGACCTCGACAAGAATGCGATCCGGCGCGGTCACATGGTGACGCTGATCGGCGAAGGCATCACGGTCGACGAACTGGCCCACCATTTCGGGACGATCGGCTACGAAGTGCTGACCAGCCTCGGCAGGCGCTATGCGCGGGTCTACAAGGGCGGCACGGCACCCGTGGCCGAACCCGCAGCAGAGCCGCCCGCCGCTTCCTGACAGGCGAGCAGCAGACCCCGTCATCCTGAGATGCGCGCTCTTGCGATGCACTCGCCCTGTTGGAGATCGGCAGCTACACCGCGCCAAAATCTGCAAAACAACCCCATGCAAAGTAGATTTGCGGGCGCGGTGCGGTGCGCCCCGATCCGTCATTTGACACGTCGGGCAAATCAGCGGCACCCTGTCATCGTCACGCATGAAGATCGCGACCTTCAACATCAACAACATCAATCGTCGCCTGCCAAACCTGCTTGCGTGGCTCCGTGCGGCCAAGCCCGACGTGGTTGCCTTGCAGGAGCTGAAGGCGGCCGACGCCGACTTTCCGGCTGCGGCGATCGAGAAGGCCGGCTACGGCGCGGTGTGGCGCGGGCAAAAAACCTGGAACGGCGTCGCCATCCTGGCGCGAAACGCCGAGCCGGTGCTGACCCGAAACGCCCTGCCCGGCGACCGCGAGGACCATGAGGCGCGCTACATCGAGGCCGCCGTCAAAGGCATCATCGTCACCAGCATCTACTTGCCGAACGGCAATCCGCAGCCCGGGCCGAAATTCGACTACAAGCTCGACTGGTTCAAGCGACTGCGGTCGCATGCCGGCAAGCTTCTCAAGCAGGACATTCCCGTGGTGCTGGCCGGCGACTACAACGTCGCGCCGACCGAACTCGACATCTACCCCACGAAGTCGTGGGACAAGGACGCGCTGATCCAGCCGAAGAGCCGCGCCGCCTTCAAGGCGCTGGTGGCGCAGGGCTGGACCGACGCGATCCGGACGCTGCATCCGTCGAAACCAATGTTCACGTTCTGGGACTACAAGCGCAACCGCTGGCCGCGCGATGCCGGCCTGCGGCTCGATCACCTGCTGCTGAGCCCGGTGCTGGCGCCGCGACTGATCAAGGCCGGCGTCGACCGCGGGATACGCGGCGAGGAAGGCGCCAGCGACCACGCGCCGGCATGGATCGTGCTGAAGTAGCTCTCCGCAGACCGAGAGCCTTTTTCCGTTCCGATTGAACCGGAACGGGACTCCAGCTTCTTGTTTTGACGCGCTTTCTTGACGCGAACCGGTTTCCACCCCGGATCAAGTCCGGGGCGGGCTTTCGCTGGAAAACGCTCTAGCCGCCAAATTTCCTGCGCAGCATGATGCCGAGAATGTTGGAATAGTCGTCCGTCCACAAGCTTGTCCGGTCCGGATGCAACCGCGTCCAGCTTCCCGCAACGCTTCCGGTATCAGCGGCCTCGCGCGCCATCACGACCACCCTGGCATTGGCAGTGAACGTCGTCATTATGCCGCCCGCGCTGTCGTCTTCCCGCAGAAAGGTCACCAGGCCCTGGGAGCGGCCGACGTTGGCCACCACGGGCGCGAGATCAAGGTGACGGTTGGAAATGTGCGCGACGATGACGCCGCGGGGCGAGAGTTTCGAAAGATACCCCGTCAGGGCTTCGCGCGTCAGCAGATGCACCGGTATGCTATCGGACGAAAAGGCATCCAGGACGATCAGGTCATAGCGATCGGGCGCCGCTTCCAGTGTCAGGCGCGCATCGCCAACCACCACGGGCGCGTCGGGCGCGCAGCTCGGCAGGAACGTGAAGAGGCGCGGATCCCGCGCCATGCGGATCACGACCGGATCAATCTCGAAGAAAGTCCAGAACTCCCCCGCCTTGCGATGGCAGGCCAGCGACCCGGTACCGAGCCCGACAACGGCAACATGCCCGAGCCCCCCATGGGCGGCGCGAGTGGCGCCGATCGCTTCGGCCAACGGACCTCCCGGATAGTAATAAGTCAGTGGTGTCGGAGGACCTTCGACCGGCGTACCGTCGTCGTTGCGCAGCCGCTGAGCGCCGTGGATCGTGGTGCCGTGATAGAGGATGCGAGCCTTGCCGTCGGCAATTTCGGCCACCCTGTGGACGCCGAAAAAACTGCGAGCCGTTTCGATCGGCGCTATCCCGGGGCGCCACAACGCGGTGATTGCAAAACTCATGACGACGAGCCCGAAGAACGGCATCGGCCGCTGCCGCTGAAACAGCATTGCAGCCGCCATCAGCGCCAGCAGGATTTGAAACGGCAGTTCCAGCGTCGCGGGCAGTTGTACAGGGGCGACGCACCAGACCAGCGCCAGAACCGCGGTCGGCACCAGCCACGGCCAGAGTTCGGTCATCGCCCGGCGGGCGCCGCCCGTAAAGACGCCGGGCATGCACAGCAGCGCCAGCGCGACCAGGATCGGATATTCGTAGTTGCCGTTGAACATCTGCGGCGCCACGAGGCCCGCAAACGCCCCGCCAATCACCCCGCCGAACGAGGTGCAAAGGTAAAACTCCGTCAGTCTCTGCGGGGCCGGCCGGCGCGCGTAGAGTTCGCCGTGGCACATCATCGTCAGCAGCGCAAACGCGACGAGATTGAGAACAATCATCGTCACCCAGAACACCTTGTCGCCGCCGATCAGGCTCACCGCCAGCGGCGCCACCGCGAACGGAACAAATCGGACGACATTGGCATGCGCGATCCACGGTCGTTCGCGGAACACGGCGACGAAGGTGAGCAGGTAAATCGCCAGCGGGAGCACCCACAGGAACGGCGCCGCGGCGATATCGGTCGTCAGGTACGCTGTGACCGCGATGACGAGGCCGGACGGTACCGCGGCAAGCACGATCCAGCGTATTCGCTCAACGCCACTCGATCGAACGCCATCCTGCGGACCGCCTTGCGCGACGGCCGGTGCCGCGCGCGGAGTGAACAGGCCGGCGATACTCAAGAGCACGGCAAACAGCGCAAATCCGAAGGACCAGGCTGCGGTCTGCGTCTTGAGCGTCAGGATCGGCTCGATGACGACGGGATAGGCGAATAGAGCGGCAAACGAGCCGAGGTTGGATGCGGCGTAGAGTACGTAGGGGTTGCCCGCCTGCCTGTGCCCGCTTGCGGCAAACCACGTTTGCAGCAAGGGCGCGCTGGCCGATAGCGCAAAGAACGGAAGCCCGATCGATACCGCGAACAATCCGAACAGCCAGAGCGCCGTCCCATTCGATGGCGGAGCGCCCCATCCCGGCGCGATGGCGATCGGCAGCATCATCGCTGTGATCCCGATCAACAACAGATGGAACATCGCAGCCCGGCGCGGCTGCAACGCGCGGTTCAGCAGATGAGCGTACGCATAACCTGCCAGCAACGCCGCCTGAAAGAACACCATCGCGACCGACCATACGGCCGGCGCACCGCCGAGTTTCGGCAGGACCATCTTCGCAAACATCGGCTGGATCGAGAACAGAAGCAGGGCCGAGACGAATAGCGTCAACCCGTACAGGAACGGCAGGAACCTGACGACCGCCGCCTGCCGATCGAGCGCAGGCGATATCCGGCCCGAAGCATGGAAGAGCGACATCAATATCCCCGGCACCGGCACTTCCCCGCACGGTACCGATCCGCCCCTAAGCAACGCTTAAACGATCGCTGCGAACGGCAGACGCCATGGTAAACGTCGCCTTGATCCGGGCAGGACGGCGACGGGTCAGCCCTTGCGGGTGTGGCCCCAGGTCTGGTCCCAATCGTCGCCGGCGGCGTCGATCACGCGCCCGTCGGCCTCGAAGAACTTGTTGGGAACCTGGAAGATCGCCAGCATCAGGCCACCTTGCGGGCACCAGGCGACATGGCGGCTGCCCTCCTCGCGCCAGATGAACTCGCCGGCCTTGCATTCGATGCCCTGCGCCGGGCCTTCCTTGTCGACGAGCGAGCCTTCGAGGACGTAGGTCTGCTCGATGTTGACGTGCTCGTGGTCGGGCAATACCGCGCCCGGCGCGAAGCGCATCAGCGCGGTCATCAGGCCGTTCTTGCGATCGAACAGCAGCGTCTTGGCCTCGCAACCGGGAAAGCGCGTCTTCTGCCATTCCATGCTGTCGGGTCGAACCAGATGGGAATGCGTATCTGCGGTCTGCGCGCCCTTCGGGGTCACGGCGTCCATGGCGATCCTCCGTCCTGTTATTTTGGCGCGATCCTAGCAGCTTTGGTCTGGTCCGCCAGCCGGCAGGTGTGCGCTGCAGTGGTCCCGCCTTGCTCGCCGACAGACCGGAATGTAGGATCGCACGCCTGCCACGCGCGTGGATCACGGTTGAAAATGGCAGCTTCTCAACAAGCTAGATTCTGCAAGGGGTGCTGGGAGCAGATGCACATCCCGGTGCCAATTCGCGGCGTGATCTCGGCGCCGTTCCGCGCCTTCGGCGTTCGTCCGAGCCGGATGAATCCCAACACCTGCACGATCTGCGAACTGATGTTCACGAAGGTGATGCGAGCCCGCAAGATCACCATCGACGCGACCATCATGTTTGCCGATCTGCGGGGCTACACCAGCCTGTCGCAGTCGCAATCACCGGACGCGGTTTCGAGCCTGCTCGACGCCTTCTATGACGAATGCGCCAACGCGATCTGGGAACATGACGGCCTCCTCAACAAGACGATCGGCGATGCCGTCATGGCGGTCTTCAACTTTCCGCTGCGGCGGGAGGGGCATGCCAGGAACGCCGTGCTCGCGGCGCGTGAAATTCAAAAGAGCTGGCGTGACCGGCGCGAGGCACTCGTCGAGGCACACGGCCTCACCGGAAGCGAATTGGGGATTGGGATCGGCATCCACTCGGGCGAACTCAGCTTCGGCGAGTTCGGCCACGCGCACCGGGATCTGACGGCGATCGGCACCGTGGTGAATACGGCGTCCCGTGCCCAATCCGTCGCCGAGGCGAACCAGATCCTCGTCACCCAATCTGTCTTCCAGCGCGCCCAACCCGAACTGAAGGACAGTCATTCAACGGCGTTCCAGCTCAAGGGGTTCGACGCTCCGGTCGACCTCTACGCCGCCTAGCGTGACGTCGGCTGCCCTGCGGTCACCATAAGTTCCGGCCGTCGATGACGGTCACCGGCACCGCATCGAGGTCGAAATCGTCGAACAATCGCGAATTGACGGCGACCTTGGGATTGTCGAAATCGGGCTTGCCGGTCGACCAGTCAGGCGATTCAGAAAAGGTCCCGCAGCCGCATTTTTCGCAGAAATGATGTTTGACGGTGCAGCTGCCCCATAGATAGGTCGCGACGTTTTCCGCCGGTGACATCAGGCGAAACTGCGCCGGCGGATAATAGGCCCATAGCGCGCCGCGCTTGGCGCACAATGAACAGGTGCAACGGGTGACGCCCACTGGGGCCTCGCTCACCTCGAACTGTGTATTGCCGCAATGGCAGCTTCCCTTGATTGGCACGATCGGCTCCTATCCGAGTGATAATATGACGTCGTAACCTGAGCCTGCTGCCAGCATGGTGTCAGCATCCGGGAACCGCGAAAGACAATCGTTTGGGCTTCCTCTTCGTCCTCATCGTCGGCCTGCTCGCCGGCACCATTTCCGGCATCGTCGGCACCGGCTCGTCGATCATGCTGATGCCGGTGCTGGTCTATCAGTACGGCCCCAAGGAAGCCGTGCCGATCATGGCGGTCGCGGCCGTGATGGCGAACCTGTCGCGCATCCTGGCCTGGTGGCGCGAGGTCGACTGGCGCGCCTGCCTCGCCTATTCGGTCACAGGCATTCCGGCCGCCGCACTCGGCGCACGGACGCTGCTGGCGCTGCCCTCGCACGCCGTCGATATCGCGATCGGCCTGTTCCTGATCGCGATGGTGCCGGTGCGGCACTGGCTGGCGCGGCATCAACTCAAAGCGCAACTCTGGCACCTGGCAGTGGGTGGCGCGGTCATCGGCTATCTCACCGGCATCGTGGTGTCGACCGGGCCGCTCAGCGTGCCGCTGTTTCTGTTCTACGGCCTCAGTAAAGGCGCGTTCCTCGCCACCGAAGCGGCGAGTTCGCTCGGTCTCTACGTGAGCAAGTCGATCACCTTCGAACGCTTCGGCGCGTTGACGCCCGATGTCGCGATCAAGGGCCTGGTCGCCGGCTCGTCGCTGATGTTCGGCGCCTTCATCGCCAAGCGCTTCGTGTTGCGCCTCGAACCCGACGTCTTCCGCCTCCTGATGGATGGCATCATGCTCGCCGCCGGCCTGTCGATGCTGTGGACGGCATTTTCGTAAGATCGCGCCGAAGCGGTGGCGCGATCTGAACCGATCCCCTGCCTGATTATCCGGACTGTCCGGATTTGCTCGACGAAGCTGGGCAAGATCGGCAGATGAGCGTTGCTCCCCCGTCATTCCGGGGCGATGCGGAGCATCGAGCCCGGAATCCATTTGGGGTCCGCTCATGTGGTCCGATGGATTCCGGGCTCGTGCTTCGCACGCCCCGGAATGACGGAAGAGGTCGTCAGATGCATTCAAGACTGCTCGACGGGCTGACCGCTGCCGCGTTTATCAGGTATGACATCGTCGGTTGGCCGCGGGTTCCTGGGGCGCGCCACTTGATTGCACGATCTGATTCTCGTTCGGGGAGAAGTGTCTTGAGCGTCATGGCAGAAGCGGCTGATGTCCCTTCTCCGGACGACCGGCGATCCGGACGAACCGAAGCCCCGGCAAGACACCCTGAAATTCGCAGAAGCCGCCCTTACCGAAAGCAAGCGCGAGGGCCTGCTGCTGGCCGTACGGGCCCGCTGGGTCGCGCTGGCCGTCACGGCCGTGACCCTGCCGATCATCAACCCGAACCGGGACGTGATCTATTACGTCGTCATGCTGGGCTGCTTTGCCCTGATCGGCTGGGCGCAGCTCAAAGTCGGCAAGGTCGGCCGTTCGCCGCTCGAGGTCTTCCTTATCATTTGCGATCTCGCGCTGCTGACATTCCTCACCATCGTGCCCAATCCCTGGGGCAGCATGAACTGGCCGATCGGAATGCAGTTCCGCTTCGACAGTTTCCTCTACTTCTTCATCTTCCTTTCGACCGCGACGCTCGCCTATTCGTGGCGGACGGTGCTCGCGATGGGCCTGTGGACCTCGGCCCTGTGGGCCATCGCTGTCGGCTGGGCCTACCTGCAACCCGTAACCCATGCGGCGCTGTCGGGGCGCGTGAGGGAGGCGATCGGGGCTGACATTCGCATGTTCAAAATCCTCGACCCCTCGTCGATCGGCTTTGGTGAACGGTTCCAGCAAGTCATCGTATTCATCATCGTGGCTGCGATCCTGGCGATCGCAGTGCGCCGTTCGAATGCGCTTCTGATCAGCCACGCCGGGCTTGAACGGGAGCGCGCCAACCTCGCGCGCTACTTCTCGCCCAATGTCGTCGATGAACTCTCCGGCAACGACGAGCCACTGACGCGGGTTCGCACGCAGGACGTCGCGGTGTTGTTTGCCGATATCGTGGGATTCACGGCCTATGCCGACGGACGAGATCCGAAGGAGGTCATCGGTACGCTGCGACAATTCCATGAACGAATGGAAAAAGAAGTGTTCCAGCACGGCGGAACGCTCGACAAGTATCTCGGCGACGGCCTGATGGCCACCTTCGGCACGCCCTTCGCCGGCGATTCCGACGCGTTGAACGCCTTGCGTTGCGCGAGGGGGATGATCGCAGCGATCGCCGAGTTGAACGCAGAACGGAAGCATCGCAACGAACCGCCGATCCAGGTCAGCGTCGGATTGCACTATGGCCAGGTCGTACTGGGAGATATCGGCCTCAACCGGCTCGAATTCGCCGTCATCGGCACCACCGTGAACGCGGCGAGCCGCCTCGAGGCCCTGACCCGCGAGTTCGGATGCGCCATCGTCGTCAGCGACGCACTGGTGCAGCAGGCCCGCAGCGAAACGAGCCATTCGAGCACCGACTTCGTGTCCCTCGTCGAGCAGCCGGCGCAGACCATTCGTGGTCTGGAGCAACCTGTGGGCATCTGGACATGCGCCAACGTTGGGCCCTGAAGCTTTAAAGCGATCACGGGTCAAATCAATCAATAGTTGAAAATATATCCAAAGTTGCTAGATACGTTAGTTGGACTTTACGTTAGCTAGACTTACAGAAGTGGCAGCAACAGATGACTAGCGCCCGTGTCATTACCATTGCAGTTCGATAAAGTTGGCAACTGGTCCGAGTTGAAGCTCGAGATCGTCGAAAAATACGGCTCGGCCTATACGGCAGCCTTTGCCAACCAACCAGATCTGAAAAAGTTCTACGTCGACGCGTTCAGTGGCGCCGGCGTCCACGTTTCGAAGCGCAGTGGTGTGGAGATCGACGGCAGTCCGGCCCGTGCGCTAAAGACCACTCC
>DATCXE010000617.1:0-2810 GCA_036565985.1 Bradyrhizobium sp. | reverse complement strand
CAGCATGAAACTCGTTCATATCGTCGGTGCGGCCTTCCTGCTTGCAGGCGGCGCCGCGGCACAGGATGGAGGCAAGGCCATTACCAAATCCACGATCAGCACCCAGATTAGTCTTGGGACTGCGACGCCGGGCGGTGGCTTCCCGGTTTACGGCAATGCGTTTGCGGAAATCATGAATGCGGCTGATTCGGCGCTCTCGATCGAGCCACGCAATACCAAGGGCTCCAACGAAAACATTCCGCTGCTGGAATCCGACCAGCTCGACATTGCGCTGGTGGCCGGCGAGCCGTCCTACGAGGCCTTCATGGGCATCGGGCGGGCGCCGACCAGGCTGAAAATCCTGACCGCGATGTATTCGAGTCCCGGCATGTTCGTGGTGCGCGCCGACAGTTCCTACAAGACGATCAGGGATCTGGTCGGCCAGCCGGTCGCGTTCGGCGCCAAGGGCTCGGGCCTGCCGATCCTGTCGCGCTACATGCTCGATGGCATCGGGCTGAAGCAGGCTGAGGACTTCAAGTCGATCTACCTCGATCGTGCGGGCGATGGCCCCGCCATGGTGCAGGACGGCCGCGCGGCGGCGTTGTGGGGCGCGGGCGTCGGCTGGCCGGGGTTTTCCGCGATGGCGCAAGCCCCCGGCGGCGCCCGGTTCATCGCGCCCGACGCCGGCGAGATCGCGCGCATCCGCGCCAGGCACACGTTTCTCAAGCCCCTGACGGTCCCTGCCAACAGCTATCCGAACCAGCCGACGTCGATCGATTCCGTCGGCTCTTGGAGCTTTGTGCTCGCGCGCGAAAGCCTGCCCGACGACGTCGCCTACCGGCTGGCGCGTACGCTGCACGGCGCTGAAGCCGCGCTGTGCAAGAAATTATCCCAGGCCTGCGAGACGACGGCTGCGAACACGATCGCCGCCGCGCCGAACGCGGCGCTGATCCATCCCGGCGTGATGAAGTATTTCAGAGAGGTGGGGGTGGCGAAGTGACCGTTGTCGATGGAAGCTTGCTTCTATCGGCAACGATCATTCCGGGATGGTCCGCAGGACCAGACCCGGAATCTCGGGATTCTCAGGTGCGCAATCGCGCACCATAGTTCGCTTGCTCGCCCCGGAATGACTGCTACGCAGTCACTTCTTCACCATCGCGCACGCCGGATCGGGCGGGCCGAACGCTTCATCGCCCGGGATCTTGGCGAGGATCGTGTAGTAGTCCCACGGATATTTCGACTCCTCCGGCTTCTTGACCTGCACTAGCCACAAATCATGCACCATCAGATTGTCTTCGCGGAGCTTGCCGTTGCGGGAGAAGAAGTCCTCGACCGGCTTTTCGCGCATCTTGGCCGCCACCTTGAGCGGCTCGTCGGTGCCGGTCTCCTTGATGGCATCGAGATAGTGCATGACCGAGGAATAGACGCCGGCCTGCCACATCGTCGGCATCCGGTTCATCTTGGCGAAGTAGCGCTTCGACCATTCGCGGGTCTTGTCGTCCATGTCCCAGTAGAACGACGTCGTCAGCAAGAGGCCCTGCGCCGCCGGCAAGCCGAGCGAATGAATGTCGGTGATCAGTGCGAGCAACGCCGCCATCTGCTGGCCGCCCTTGAACACACCGAATTCGGCACCGGTCTTGATCTCGTTCATATTGTTCGGCGGACCTGCGGCGATGCCGATGATTTTTGCTTTCGAGGCTTGCGCCTGCAGGACGAATGACGACAAGTCGGGAGTTGCTAGCGGCGGCCGCACCGAGCCCAGTACTTTGCCGCCATTGGCGGTGATTACGGTTGAAGCGTCGCGTTCGAGCGAGTGGCCGAACGCGTAGTCGTCGGTTATGAAGAACCAACTGTTGCCGCCGCGTTTCACCACGGTCTGCGCGGTGCCGACGGCGAGCGCGCGGGTATCGAATACCCATTGCATCGCATAGGGCGAACAGAACTTGCCGTGAAAATCCGCGGTGCCGGTCGAGTGCGCGATGAACAGCTTCTTCTTTTCGTTGGCGATGTTCTGCACCGCAAGGCCTACCGCCGACACCGGAACGTCGACGATCAGGTCGACCTGATCGACGTCGTACCAACGCCGCGCGATGCCGCCGCCGATATCAGGCTTGAGCTGGTGGTCGCCGACGATGATGCTGATCGACTTGCCCAGCACCTTGCCGCCGAAATCGTCGATCGCCATTTGCGCGGCGGTGACCGAGCCCTGGCCGGTCGGCGTGGACGCGGGGCCGTTCATGTCGGTCAGCACGCCGATCTTGACCACATCGTCTGACACTTGTGCGAGCGCGGCGGTCGACGCCAGCATCGCACCCGCAAGCGCTGCAAGCCCGGATAGGTTCCTGGCGAACATCTGAGTTTTCTCCCTGCAATCGGCGCGTTGGCCGTTGATTTCTTGCGGGCGGTTGATCCGCCAATTGGTCTCAATTGCAACTATTTTGAGCCATCGTCAATGTAGTCGTTGGGAGAGGTTGATCGCTGACGGTATCGGGTTCTGTTTATTTCCGGCACGATTCAGGGCATAGGCGGACCATGACCTCGCCCCAGCGCCTGCCTGCTTCGCTGACACCGCTCGATACTGCGCTCGACGCGCTGTTGAAGGGCATGGAACCGGCCGCGCCGGTGGAACTGCCGCTGAACGAAGCGCTGCGCTGCATCGCTGCCGAAATGCCGCCGCTCGAGGCGCAGCCCCCGCGCGACATCGCTGCCGTCGACGGCTACGCCTTCCGTTCGCGGGATCTGGTCGGCGCGTCCTCCTATTCGCCGTTGCCGCTCACGGCGGCGCCGACATGGGTCGAGGCCGGCGAGCCCGTTCCCGACGGCTGCGATTG
>DATCXE010000597.1:0-2031 GCA_036565985.1 Bradyrhizobium sp. | reverse complement strand
AAATCGCCGTTCGGTTGTTCCAGCAGCAGCAGATTGCGATACTGCCTGACGTCGCGCAGGTAAGCGAACTTGTCCTCGTCATTGCCCCTGCCCTCGACCTTGGCGGCGTAGGAATAAAGCTCGCGCGCCTGCCCGAGCAGGTCGAGACCCATGTTGGCGAGCGCCATGTCCTCTTCCAGCATGGGCGCATGGCCGCACCATTCGGACAGCCGATGGCCCAGGATCAGCGCATCGTCGGCGCGGCGCAAGGTGTAGAGCACCAGCGGCGTTTCGGAGACGGTGATGTTGGCTACGGTCATATGATCTAACCCAGATTTAAATCGTCATTGCGAGGAGCGAAGCGACGAAGCAATCCATACTTCCGTTGCGGCGCGATGGATTGCTTCGCTGCGCTCGCAATGACGGGTTACATATGTCCCACTTCATCCGGCACATCGTAAAACGTCGGATGACGGTAGATCTTCGACTCGGCCGGTTCGAACATCATGCCCTTCTCGGACGGATCGGAGGCAGTGATTGCGTTCGACGGCACCACCCAGATCGACAGGCCCTCGCCGCGGCGGGTGTAGATGTCGCGCGCGGCCTGCAGCGCCAGCGTGGCGTCGGTGGCATGCAGCGAGCCGACATGCTTGTGCGCGAGGCCATTACGGCTGCGGATGAAGACTTCCCAGAGTGGAATGTTCGGCGTTGCCATCGCTTGTCTCCCTATTCGGCGGCCTGCAGGGCGGTCCGCCGCCGGCGCTTTTCGGCATAGGCCAGCGCTGCATCGCGCACCCAGGCCCCATCATCATGCGCCTTGCGCCGCGCCGCCAGGCGGTCGCGGTTGCAGGGGCCGTTGCCGGCCAGTACCTGCTTGAACTCGTCCCAGTCGATCGCGCTGTATTCCCAGTTCCCCGCCTCGTTCTGCTTCATTCCGGGATCGGGAATTGTCAGCCCGAGGAACTGTGCTTGCGGCACGGTGGCGTCGACGAATTTCTGGCGCAGTTCGTCGTTGGAGAAGCGCTTGATCTTCCATTTCGTCGAAGTGTCGCTGTGCTGGCTGGCCTGGTCGGGCGGCCCGAACATCATCAGCACCGGCCACCACCAGCGGTTCAGCGCATCCTGCGCCATCGCCTTCTGTTCCTCGGTGCCGCGGCACAGCGTCACCATGATCTCAAATCCCTGGCGCTGGTGAAACGACTCTTCCTTGCAGACGCGGATCATCGCGCGCGCATAGGGACCGTAGGAACAGCGGCACAGCGGGATCTGGTTCATGATCGCGGCGCCGTCGACGAGCCAGCCGATCGTGCCGATGTCGGCCCAGGTCAGCGTCGGATAGTTGAAGATCGAGGAATATTTCGCCTTCCCCGCCAGCATCAGGTCGACCAGTTCCTCGCGCGAGGTGCCGAGCGTTTCGGCGGCGGCGTAGAGATAGAGGCCGTGGCCGCACTCGTCCTGCACCTTTGCCAGCAGCGCGGCCTTGCGGCGCAGCGACGGCGCGCGCGTGATCCAGTTGCCTTCGGGAAGCATGCCGACGATTTCGGAATGCGCGTGCTGGGAAATCTGTCGCGTCAGCGTCTTGCGGTAGGCCGCGGGCATCCAGTCGTTGGGCTCGATGCGCTCGTCGGCGTCGATGCGCGCCTGAAACTGCGCAGCCCGTTCGGCGTCCTCAACGTGACGTTCGTCGCCATCCGACGAATTGAGCGCCTGCGTGTACATGGCGGACCTCCTCCCGGTATTTGTTGGGAGGCAATGTATAACAAAATTTTCGTTATGCAATATATTTCTGTAACATGTTTACGGTTCGCTGAACCGCTTCGAAAGTTCCATGCGGGGCTTCGGCAGCGGCCCGCTTTCGTTGGTGGCGTGATGGTCAAGCCATTGCTCGGACGCGGGAAGCAGCGCCCGATAGATTTCGCCGCAGAGCGTTCGGGCAGCCCTACCCGGCCAGTCCGCCGGCAACAGCGCGGTCGGCAGCAAGGGATCGCGCAACACGACGCGGCGGTAATGGTGGATCAGGAGGATGCGCGCGGTGAAGGCATCGGTATCCGC
>DATCXE010000592.1:0-2382 GCA_036565985.1 Bradyrhizobium sp. | reverse complement strand
GACGAGGCGAGCTACATTACCGGCCAGCCGCATCTCGTCGATGGCGGCATGGCGCTGTGAACGAAACCTTTGACTCGCTCCGGATGACCAAAACCAGCGATTGAAAGCGCTTTGGTTTTCCGATTTAGTAGTTAGAATACTCGCAGCTGAGGCGGGTCCAGTAGTACAAGTGATCCGCGTTAGAGAGGGATCATGGCGTCCGTCGTCATTCGCGACGTGCGCAAGGCATTTGGCCTGACGCCCGTGATCCACGGCGTCACGATCACGATTGACGACGGTCAGTTCGTCGTCCTCGTCGGTCCGTCCGGATGCGGCAAATCCACGTTGCTGCGCATGATTGCCGGGCTCGAGAACATCACCGCCGGCGAACTGAAGATCGGCGACCGCATCGTCAACGATCTGCCGCCGAAAGAGCGCGACGTGGCGATGGTATTCCAGAACTACGCGCTTTATCCGCACATGACCGTCGCTGCCAATATGGCGTTCTCGATGAAGCTGCGCGGCGCGCCGAAAGACGAGACGGAAAAGCGGGTCAAGCGCGCGGCGGAAATCCTCGGCCTTTCGCAATTGCTGGAGCGGTTTCCGCGCCAGCTTTCCGGCGGCCAGCGCCAGCGCGTCGCAATGGGCCGCGCCATCGTGCGCGATCCGCAGGTGTTCCTGTTTGACGAGCCGCTGTCGAACCTCGACGCCAAGCTGCGCGTGCAGATGCGCAGCGAGATCAAGGAACTGCACCAGCGGCTGAAGACGACCTCGGTGTTCGTCACGCACGACCAGATCGAGGCGATGACGATGGGCGACAAGATCGTCGTCATGAAGGAAGGCCGCATCGAGCAGACCGGCAGCCCGCTCGAACTCTACGACCATCCGGCGAACCTGTTCGTCGCCGGCTTCATCGGCTCGCCGTCGATGAACTTCCTGCCCGGCACCCTGCGCCGCAACGGCGGCGCGGCGCGTGTCGATTTCGGCGACGGCACGCAGATCGAGGCGCCGCACTCCTCCGGCGGCAGCGACGGCCAGTCGGTCATCCTCGGCACGCGTCCCGAGCACCTGACCCTGGTCGACGGCGGCGGCATCGCGGTGCGCGTGGTGGTGATCGAGCCGACGGGCGCCGAAACGCTGGTGCTGTGCCGCCATGCCGAGTCCGAGCTCGCCGCCGTGTTCCGCGAGCGCCATGACTTCGCGCCCGGCAGCACGATCCATCTGCTGCCCGACCTCGAGCGCGCGCATCTGTTCGATGCCGCCAGCGGCGAGCGGCTCGCCGCCTGAGCCGCCGGCAAGTCTTTTCCACCCGCCATCTTCACAAGAGAAGGAGACACCCGATGACCGACTTCAATCGCCGCAAATTCCTCGAGGGCTCGGCCGGCGTCGCCGCCGCTGCGACCCTCGGTACCGGCGGCACGCTGTGGACGCCGAGCGCGCTCGCGCAGAGCCTGAGCTTCAAGCCCGAGAGCGGCGCCAAGCTGCGCGTGCTGCGCTGGAGCCGCTTCGTGCAGGGCGACATCGACGCCTACATGGCCAACGTCAAGAAGTTCATCGACAAGACCGGCGTCGAGGTGAGAGTCGACAACGAGGGCTGGGAAGACGTGCGGCCGAAGGCGGCGGTGGCGGCCAACACCGGCGCCGGCCCCGACATCATCCTGTCGACCAACGACGACGCCAATCTCTATCCCGACAAGCTGCTCGACGTCACCGACCTGTGCGAGTACCTCGGCAAGAAGTACGGCGGCTGGTACCCGGCCTGCGAGGCCTTCCTCAGGCCCGACGGCAAGCGCTGGATCGGCGTCGCGCTCGGCTCGGCCGGCGCGATGATGGTCTATCGCCAGAGCATGCTGAAAGCGGCGGGCTTCGACGCCTTCCCGAAGGACACCGACGGCTTCCTGAAGATGCTGCAGGCGCTGAAGGCCAAGGGCACGCCCGCCGGCATGGCGCTCGGCAACGCGACCGGCGACGGCCTGTGGTGCAACTGGCTGATCTGGGCCTTCGGCGGCAAGCTGGTCGACAAGGACAACAAGGTCGTCATCGACAGCCCCGAGACGATCAAGGCGCTCGAGTACGGCAAGGAGATGTACGCCAACTTCATCCCGGGCACCCTGTCGTGGCTGGACCCGAACAACAACAAGGCCTTCCTCGACGGCCAGATCAGCGTCACCAACAACGGCATCTCGATCTACTACGCGGCGAAGAACTCGGCCGACCCGAAGATCAAGGAGATGGCGGCCGACATCCAGCACTCGCCTTACCCGGTCGGCCCGGTCGGGGTGCCGACGGAGTCGCACCTGTTCTTCAACCAGATGATCATGAAGTACACGAAGTACCCGAACGCCGCCAAGGAGTTCCTGCGCTTCATGATGGAGAAGGAGCAGTTCGACCCGTGGCAGACGG
>DATCXE010000586.1:0-8922 GCA_036565985.1 Bradyrhizobium sp. | reverse complement strand
AGCGGCCCTAACGGCGATCCGCTGGCCGACCGCGCCTATCCGGTCGAGGCGGTGGCGGATGTGCCGGCCGCGATGACGATTGCGGGCGCCTGGCTGCGCGAACTCAACGTCCATCCCATCGCCGTCGGTCACCGCGTCGTTCACGGCGGGCCGGATCATGCGCACCCGGTGCTGATCGATCATGCGGTCGTGACGCGGCTGGAACGCTACGTTTCGCTGGCTCCGCTGCACCAGCCGTATAACCTGGCACCGATCAGGACGCTGCTCGGCAATTTTCCGTCACTGCCGCAGGTCGCGTGCTTCGATACGGCGTTCCATCGCGACCACGATGCGCTCGCGGACCATTACGCGATCCCGTATCAGCTCCATACCGAAGGTATCCGGCGCTACGGTTTCCACGGCCTGTCCTACGAGTATATCGCCAAGCGCCTGCCGCGAGTTGCGCCTGACATCTCGGGCGGGCGCGTGATCGTCGCCCATCTCGGCAGCGGCGCCTCGATGTGCGCCATGAAGGGCGGAAAGAGCGTCGAGAGTACGATGGGCTTCACGGCGCTCGACGGGCTCGCCATGGGAACCCGGCCGGGACAGCTCGATCCCGGCGTCGTGCTCTATCTCCTGACGGAAAAGGGCATGTCCGCTTCAAACGTGCAGAATTTTCTTTACCGGGACTGCGGCCTGAAGGGCCTGTCCGGCGTCAGTAACGACATGCGCGAACTCGAGACCAGTGCAGACCCGCGCGCGGCATTCGCGATCGAGTACTTCGTCTACCGGGTCAGCCTCAACGCCGGCATGCTGGCGGCCGCATTGCAGGGTCTCGATGCCTTCGTGTTCACAGCGGGTATCGGCGAGAATTCTGCCACCATCCGCGCCCGCATTGCTGAGAAGCTGGCCTGGCTGGGCGTTGCGCTCGACGCAGGCGAGAATGCCCGGCATGCCGGCAAGATATCGAGACCCGATAGCCGCGTGCCCGTTTATGTCGTCCCCACCGACGAGGAATTGATGATTGCGCAGCACACCCTGGCGCTGCTCATGAACCGGCCATCGCCAAACCAGAAACGCGAGAGGGTGTCATGAATATCCCGGTTTATCCCGAGGCCAAGGTGGCGCTGAAGGGCAAGAAGGGGCTGGTTGTCGGTATTGCCAACGACCAGTCTATCGCGTGGGGCTGCGCAAAGGCATTTCGTGCGCTGGGCGCCGAGCTGGCTGTCACTTATCTCAACGAAAAGGCCAAGAAGCATGTCGAGCCGCTGGCCAAGGCGCTGGAGGCCCCGATCTTCATGCCGCTCGATGTCATGGTCGAGGGCGAGATCGAGAAGGTCTTCGAGCACATCAAGAAAGAGTGGGGGCAACTCGACTTCCTGCTTCATTCGATCGCGTTTTCGCCCAAAGGTGCGCTGCATGGCCGGGTGGTCGATGTCGACCGGGAGGGATTCCAGAAGACGATGGACGTGTCGTGCTGGTCGTTCATGCGCATGGCGCATCTCGCCGAGCCATTGATGAAGAATGGCGGCACCATATTCACCATGACGTATTACGGCAGCCAGATGGTGGTGAAGAACTACAACGTGATGGGCGTGGCAAAGGCCGCACTCGAGGCGGCGGTGCGCTATATCGCGGCTGAACTCGGCCCCAAAGGCATTCGCGTTCATGCCATTTCACCGGGACCACTGTCGACACGCGCCGCGTCAGGCATTCCCGAGTTCGACGAACTGATGGACAAAGCGCAGTCGCAGGCGCCGGCACGCAGCCTGGTCAGCATCGACGACGTCGGCAGAGCGACGGCGTTTCTTGCGCTGGATGGCGCCAAGCTCATCACCGGCAGCGTGCTCTACGTGGACGGCGGCTATCACATCATCGATTGACAGTACGGCCAGGCTGAGTTTCAGCGATAGTGAAGCCCGATTACCTCGGCGACGCAGGCGGGGCGCTGGCCACCTTCGATCTCGATCACCACGCGGTAGTGGACCCGCAAGCCGTTGGGCGGCACATCCTCGGCCTCGGCGATGCTGATGCGTCCGCGTAGTTTGGAGCCTGCCGGCACCGGGGACAGATAGCGGATGCGGTCGGCGCCGTAGTTCAGGGTGTTCTTCAACCCTTTCAGCCCCATCACCGAGCGGATGAACATCGGCGTCAGGCTCAGCGACAGCAGACCATGCGCAATGGTTTTGCCGCCCGGCATTTCCGTTCTCGCGCGTTCCTGGTCGACATGGATCCACTGTTCATCGCAGGTCGCAGCCGCAAACCTGGAGATGCGATCCTGTGTCACCTCGATCCAGTCGCTGACGCCGATCTCCGTGCCGACGGCGGCCCTCAGTTCCTCGAAGCCGTTGAAAATGCGCATGGGGCGGTCGTCCAGTTGTCAAAGCTTCATTTCCGGCACCTTGTCCGGAATAGCGAGTTCGGCTTCCGTTACGGCCATCACCTCCGCGACCGATACGCCGGGAGCGGTCTCCCGAAGCGTTGCCATGCCGCCGGGAAAGGCGATGACTGCGAGATCGGTCACGACGAGGTCGACCGGCCGCGCCGAAGTCAGCGGCAGGCTGCACTTGACGACGATCTTGGATTTGCCCTTGGCAGCATGCTGCATGGCGATGATGACACGCTTGGCGCCGGTCACCAGATCCATGGCGCCGCCCATGCCGGGCACCATCTTGCCGGGGATCATCCAGTTGGCGAGGTTTCCCCCGGTGTCGACCTGCAGGCCGCCGAGCACCGTGATGTCGACATGGCCACCGCGGATCAGGCCGAACGACATCGCGCTGTCGAAGGTGGCTGCTCCGGGGAGCGCGCTGATCGGCCGTCCGCCGGCATCGGTCAGGAACGGATGCGCCAAGCCCTGCTCGGGAATGGGGCCTGTGCCGATCAGTCCATTCTCGGACTGGAAGAACACGTGGAGTCCCGCAGGAACGTAATTGGCGACCAGTGTCGGAATGCCGATGCCGAGATTGACGAGATTGCCGGGACGAAGCTCCTGCGCCACGCGGCGGGCGATGATGGTTTGTGCGTCCATGAGTCACCCGTTCGTGACGAGATAGTCGACCAATGGTCCCGGGGTTACGACGTGATCGGGCGCGATGACGCCGACCGGAACGATATTGTCAGCGGTGACGATGACGGTGTCGGCAGCCATCGCCATGACAGGATTGAAGTTGCGGGCGGTGAGGGCGTAGGCGAGGTTGCCGAGATAGTCGGCGAGAAAGGCGTGGATCAGCGCGAAATCGGCGCGCAGCGCGGTTTCCAGCAGGAATGGCTTGCCGTTCACCTCGATCCTTTGCTTGCCTTTCTCGACGGTCGTGCCGACCCCCGTCGGCGTCAGCACGCCGCCGAGGCCGCAGCCGCCCGCGCGGATTCGCTCGACGAAGGTGCCCTGAGGGATCAGGTCGATGTCGGTCTGTTTCGAAAGCATCTGCTGCTGCGCCTTCGGGTTCAGCCCGATATGGGTGCCGATCATGCGCGACACCTGCACGGCGTCGAACAGCTTGCCGACGCCCCTGGAAGGTACTGCCGCGTCATTGCTGATGAGGGAGAGGCCTGACTTCTTCTGGCGCACCAATTCGTCGAGCAACCGTTCCGGCGTGCCGACGCCCATGAACCCGCCGACCATGATGCTTGCACCGTTGGGGATCAGCGCGACGGCCTCTTCGACGGAAACGGACTTCATGCTCGCGCTCCGGTAGTCGATCGAAGGTTGAACCACGCGAAATGTTGGCGCGCTGACCAGTCATAACCTTGATCTGAGTCAAGGCTCGATCATCCGGCTCCCCGGTCTACTGCTCCATCGGCACGGGCAGCCGATGCGGGGGCAGGATTGATCAAAGTGGCCGACATGGCATCGAGCCGGATGAAATTCTTTCCGCCTGCGGACTGGCTCGCTGGATACCGTGCTTCCTGGCTCACGTCCGACGTCATCGGCGGCGTGACGCTGGCGGCTTACGCGATCCCGGTGTCGCTCGCCTACGCGGCGCTCGCCGGCCTGCCGCCGCAGGTCGGCATCTATGGCTACATGCTGGGCGGCATCGGCTACGCGTTGCTGGGCTCGTCGCGTCAGCTCGCCGTTGGCCCGACCTCGGCGGTCTCGCTGATGATCGCAGGCACTGTCGGGGCACTGGCGGCAGGCGATCCGCAGCGATATGCACAGATTGCCAGCGTTGCGGCCCTCGCTGTGACCGTCCTGTGCCTGATCGCCTGGATATTCCGGCTCAGCATGCTGGTGCGCCTGATCAGCGACAGCATTCTGGTCGGCTTCAAGGCCGGCGCCGGGCTTACCATCATCATGACGCAGCTGCCTGGCCTGTTCGGGGTGGCCGGCGGCGGGCACAATTTCTTCGACCGTCTGATCAGGCTCCTCGGCCAACTCGGCGACATCCATTGGATCGTTCTGGCGATCGGGCTCGTGGCGATCGCGCTGCTTCTGCTCGGCGAGCGCTTTCTCCCCGGCAAACCCGTCGGGCTGACCGTCGTCGCCCTGTCGATCCTCATTGCTACCCTGCTTAATCTCCCGGCACGAGGCATCCCCGTGACGGGCAATATCCCGAGCGGGCTGCCGAGTTTCGCCATCCCGACCTTCGGGCTCCTGGAATTCGACGAGCTGTTTCCGCTCGCAGCCGGCATTCTCCTGCTCGCCTATATCGAAGGCGTTTCCGCGGCGCGAAGCTTTGCAGCCAAGCATGGCTATGCCCTCGACGTGCGGCAGGAATTCCTGGGGCTGGGCGCCGCCAACCTCGCGGTATCGCTCGGCCAAGGCTATCCCGTCGCGGGCGGGCTGTCGCAATCGGCGGTCAACGACCAGGCCGGCGCGAAAACACCGCTGGCGCTCGTCATCTGCTCGGTCACGCTGGCGATCTGTCTGTTGTTTCTCACCGGCCTGCTGACCAATCTGCCCAAGGCGGTGCTGGCGGCGATCGTTTTCACCGCGGTCTACAAGCTCGTCGATGTCCCCGCGCTGGTGCGGATGTGGCGCATCAGCCGGATCGATTTCTATGCTGCGGCTATTGCCCTGGTCTCCGTGCTGCTGCTCGGGATTCTGAAAGGGATCCTGCTGGCGGCAATCGCCTCGATTCTCCTGCTGCTGGCGCGCGCCTCGCATCCGAACGTGGCGTTCCTCGGGCGGCTGCCCGGAACGGGGCGCTATGCGGATAGTGCGCGCAATCCGGACGTTGAGCCGCTGCCAGGCGTCGTCGCGTTCCGCCCGGAGGCGTCGCTCCTGTACATCAATGCCGAAACGGTTCTGGAAACGGTGCTGGCCAGGGTTCATGCAAATCCGGAAACCAGGCTCGTCGTTTGCGGCCTCTCGTCTTCGCCATTCATCGATCTCGCCGGCGCCAGGATGTTCCACGATCTGCATGGCGAACTTGCCTCGCGCGGCATCGACCTTCAGATCGTCGGCGCCCGCGGACAGGTCCGCGATGTGCTGCAGGCAGATGGTTTGGCGGACAAGACCGACAGCGCCAACTGGACCCGGAGAATGGACAGCGTGCTCGGCGGCCTGAACGCGGGCTGACTCTTCAGCACCGCCGGCCAGTGGGGACAGCCTAGTACCGCTCCTCGATGAATTTCATCCGGCGCAGGCTGGCCTGATCGTTGTATTCGCCCTTGAACGAGCGTTTGGGCAGCTTGACCTTGTCGCGCGCAACTTTCTTGTACGGGATCGTCTCGAGGATGTGCGAGATGACGTTGAGCCGCGCGCGCCGCTTGTCGTCGGAGCGGATCAGGCGCCAGGGTGCGTACTTGGTGTCGGTCGCCTCGAACATCATGTCACGCGCCCGCGAGTAGTCGTACCAGCGCCCGAACGATTCCGTGTCCATCGGGCTCAGCTTCCACTGCCGCAGCGGGTCCTCGATCCGCGCCTCGAAACGGCGCTGCTGTTCCTCCATCCCGACCTCGAGCCACAACTTGATCAAGGTGATGCCGCCGTCCACGGCGAACTTCTCGACCTGTGGACACAGTTCCAGGAACCGCTTGTGCTGTTCCGGCGTGCAGAACCCCATGACATGTTCGACGCCGGCGCGGTTGTACCAGCTGCGGTCGAAGATCACGATTTCGCCGCCAGCCGGGAAATTTGCGATGTAGCGCTGCATGAAGAGCTGTGTCTTTTCACGGTCGGACGGCGCGGGCAGGGCGGCGACGCGGAATACCCGAGGGCTCACTTTTTCGGTGAGCGCCTTGATGGTGCCCCCTTTGCCGGCGGCGTCGCGGCCCTCGAACAGGATGATAATCCGGCGCTGTTCGGCCTTGACCCATTCCTGCAAATGGCAGAGCTGCACCTGGAGCTTGTGCAACTCCTTCTCATAGTCCTTTCGCTTCATCTTCTCTGAAGCTTCGTCCTTGGCCATGGGCAATCATCCCCCGTTCGACCGCTATCGGATGCAATATGGCTAAGCATCCCAGCTGATGGTGACGCTGATGTCACCGGGCACACCGCCCGGGAAATCGACGATCTGGTAGCGGATGCGATAGCCCCGCGGCTGCAGGTAATCGCTCCAGAGCTGAAAGATCTCCTTCGGGATGCCGGTCAGCGTCTTCTCCCAGCCCTTTTCCATCTGGTTGATGGCGCGGCCATGGTCCGTGCACAGCGAGTTCGGGAAGCGATAGACCTGCACCTCGGTCAGCCCGTTGCGGACTGCGCGCTGGATAACATTCGAAGCCAGCTCGACCTTCTCGTCTTCGGTCAAGCCCGATGGCTTGCTGAGCCTGTCGATCAGGGCGTGTTTCTCGGCTTCGGCGGCGGCGAGACGTTTGGCGTGTTCGTCGGCCCTTTGCGCCTCCTTCAAGGCTGCCTGCTTCTGGATTTCCTTTGCACTGGGAATCAGGTCGTCGATCTTGGCCATGGGTAGCTCCGGGATGACAGTTCGCCTTGTGTCCCAAGGTTAGGGCCATGGCCACAATCGCCCCCTTGATTCAGATCAAGCCTTTTGAGGGCAGTTGTTCGCAATGTGGGGCGCGACTGGAAAGCCCAGGCGCGACCGGGAGAACGAGACTTGACCGAACAGTTGCATCCGGCAGCGCCACATCATCTACCGTTCTACATCCCCGGCCCTGACGGGTCGGATACCTTGTTGGTGGTGACGGGCATCTTCCTTTTAGGTACCGTGTTGTGGGTCGGTACGTTGTATTGGAAGCTGCACAGCCTGCCCGAGCGCATGGCACACAAATCGCAGAAGCTGCAGTTCGAGATCGTCGCCGTTCTTGGCCTGATCTCGCTTTTCACCCACATGCACATCTTCTGGGTCGCGGGCTTGTTGCTCGCAATGATCGACCTGCCGGATTTCGGCACGCCGATGCGCAGCATTGCCGATTCTGTCGAGCGCATTGCCGACGCCAAGCCGGGCGCGCCTTCTGCCGAAACCGAAGTCGAAGCCGCGCCTGGAGGCGGCTCCGGTGCCAGGACGCCCGCGAAGGAAGAGGTGCGCAGCCATGCTTGAGCTGATGCTCTGTTCGCTTTTTACTATAGTGCCGGATTACCTCTACCGCCGCTATCGGCAGGGCAAGCGGCTAGGCAAGGAGATCACGTTCTTCTCCGTCTGGTACGAGTTGCGCTGGGGCATCACCGGCTGCCTGATGCTTACGATCGGTCTGATCACCATGATCTTCTATTTCCACCCCTCGACCACTTCGGCGGCGCTCTACTTCAGGACGGTGCCGATCCTGCCCGAAGGCTCGGGCCGCGTCGTCGAGGTCAATGTCAGCTTCACCGAGGCGGTGAAGAAAGGCGACGTTCTTTTCCGGCTGGACAGTTCGAGGCAGGAGGCCGCGCTGGAGACCGCCAGGCGAAAGATCGCCGAGGTCGACGCGGCGCTGATCGCGGCGCGGGCCGATATCGTCAAGGCGGACGCCCAGGTCGGGGAGGCCAAAGCCTCCTTGCAGCAGGCCAGGGACGAATTGGACGTGAAGAGTGAATTGCAGCGCCGCAATCCCGGCATCGTGCCGCAGCGCGACATCGAGAAGCTTCAGGTGCTGGTCGATCAGCGGCAATCCGGCGTCGACGCGGCGAACGCCGTCAAGGAATCGGCTGTGTTGCGCGTCTCCACGCTGCTGCCGTCCGAGCGGGCGCGCGCCGAGGCGGAGCAGGCGCAGGCGCAAGTGGACCTCGACAAGACCTTCGTCCGTGCCGGCGTCGATGGCCGCGTCGAGCAATTCCTCGTCCGCCCCGGCGACCTCGTCGCCCAGATCATGCGGCCAGCCGGAATCCTGATCCCGGAAGAGGCGGGCCGGAACAGGTTGCAGGCCGGATTCGGGCAGATCGAGGCCCAGGTGATGAAGCCTGGCATGATCGCGGAAGCCACCTGCATCTCGAAGCCCTGGGTGATCATTCCGCTGGTCGTGACCTCCGTGCAGGACTTCATCGCCACTGGCCAGTTCCGGGCCACCGAAGTGTTGATTGATCCCCAGAACCTGCAAAGGCCGGGCTCGATTCTCGTGTTCCTGGAGCCGCTCTACAAGGGTGGCCTTGACGATGTTACGCCGGGCAGTTCCTGCATCGTCAATGCCTACACCAGCAACCATGACGTGATAGCCGATCCGAAAACCGGCGCGTTGAAGGGGTTTGCCCTGCACGCCGTCGATGCGACCGGACTCGTCCATGCATTGCTGCTGCGGATTCAGGCACTGCTATTGCCCATCAAGACATTGGTGTTGAGCGGTCATTGAGGGAAGAAATGAAGCATAACTCCACTCACGCGGCTTCGGCGGCGCTTCTGCTCGCGGCGTCCATCGCCATGTCCGACTCTGCTACCGCTCTCGATCTCAACGGCGCGTGGGCAACCGATGCGGACAATTGCGCCAAGGTATTCGTGCACAAGGGCACGCAGGCCTCCTTTACCGAGATGTCCGACGTCTATGGCGGCGGGTTCATCATCGAGGGCGACCAGATCATCGGCAAGTTCGCGCGATGCCGCATCAAAGCGAAGAAGGACGACGGGACGA
>DATCXE010000565.1:0-5150 GCA_036565985.1 Bradyrhizobium sp. | reverse complement strand
GATCGTGACGTCCTTGCCGAACTTCGTGTCGGCGGAAAGAAAGACCGTCTCCGGCGCGATCAGCGTCACGCCGGCTTCGAGCGCGGCCTTGCGCAGCCGCGCCTGCATCACGGCTTCGGCTTCGGCGAGTTGCGCCTTGTCGTTGATGCCACGCACTTCATCCTCGCTGGTTTCGATCACGACGGCCTCCAATCCCATTTCCCTGACGATGGCGACGGCATCGACCAGATAATATTCGCGCTTGCTGTTGGCGTTTCCGATCTTATCGAGGATCTCCAGCGCGCGGCGTCCGTCGAACGCCATCACGCCGGCATTGCAGAGCGTCACCTTGCGCTCCTCAGGTGACGCGTCGGCATGTTCGCGGATCGCCACCAACCGGTCGCCTTCGAGCAGCAGCCGGCCGTAGCCGGTGGGATCGGCGGCGCGGAAGCCGAGCACCGCGAGGGCGGCGCCCTTTTCCAGCGGCGCGCGCAGCCGTGCAAAGGTCTTAGCCGAAATCAGCGGCGTATCGCCGAACGCCACCAGCAGATCGTCCGCGCCGCGTGCAATCGCCTCGCGCGCCGCCAGCACCGCATGCGCCGTGCCGAGCCGCTCGGCCTGGATGAACGTCGCCGCGTCCGGCCGCGCCCGCCTGACCTCCTCAGTGACGGCCTTGTGGTCCGGTCCGACCACGACGGCGAGTGCGGCACCCTCGCCGTGCGGCGCCGCTTCCAGCACATGCGCCAGCAGCGGCTGGCCGGCGACGGGGTGCAGAACCTTCGGCAGCGAGGAGCGCATGCGGGTGCCCTCGCCGGCCGCAAGCACGACAGTCAGGCTGGATCGAACGGTCATTCTAGTCCCTAAGGCGTACATGGCGGATGGCGCCGGCCGTCTTTAATTGTTTTCCCCCGGAGATGAAACCGATTCGCCGGCCTGTAAGGTTCCAGAGCAGAGTTGGGCGCGCTTTTCCTGTTAATGTTTGGAGGGTGATTCGGTGGGCCTGAAGGAGGGCCGGGGGCGCTTTGGCCAGGAATACAGACCATGGGGGTGGCTTCGAGCCGGATGATTCCGGCGGCCTGCTCGGCGGCTTGCTGGCCGAGGAGGACGGACTCGACCGCCGCGCGCTGTGGCGGATCGGGTCGTGGGGCGTCGCCGCGACCGGCGCGGTGGTCCTCGCCGTGATGGCCAACCAGTCCTCGCTCGGCTTGAAACGCGATCAGGTTGCCGCCGCCGACCTGACCCGGCAGGCGCAGCAAATCCAGTCGGTTGCCCGGGAAACCCAGAACGAGGCGCGCCGGCTCGCCGCCGCGATCGATACGCTCAATCACGATCGGGACCGGCTGTATTCCCGCGTCACCGGGCTGGAACAGGGCCTGGAGTCCGTTACCGGCGCCATCGCCCGCCAGGGTTCCGCGCAGGCTTTGCCGGCTACGGAGCCGCAGACCGCTCAAGGCCCGCCCGCCCCGGCCGTTGCGCCCGTCGGAACCACCCATGCCGTCTCCGACAAGCCGACCACCAGCCCCGTGGAACCAGGCCCGACGGTTTCGTCCGTGGCCAGGGATGCCGTGAAGACCGATGCCGTGAAGACCGACATCGCGAGATGGGATGCCGCCAAGGGTGAAGGCGCCAAAACCGAGCTTGCCAAGATCGAAGGCGCCAGGATCGAAACTCACAAGACCGAAACTGCCAAACCGGATAGCGGAAAGACCGACACTGCAAAGGCTGACGCCGCCAAGCCTGAAGCCGCCAAGTCCGAAACTGCCAAGTCCGAAACTGCCAAGCCTGAGACTGCAAAGCCGTCGCCGGCGACGGCGCTGATGGCCGCGCAAGCGACCATGGCCCGGCCCGACCCTGCGACCGCAAAACTGCTCGAGCCGGGCAAGCCCTCGAGTTCGATCGTCGTGAGCCCGATCCCGGAGGTTGTCGCCGCCGCGCCAACGAACGATGACGACGAATCCGACGCGCCGAAGGTCGCGCTGCAGCGGACCGAGTTCGGCGTCGATGTCGGCACCGCCAATTCGGTGAATGGCCTGCGCGCGCTGTGGCGCGGCCTGTTGAAATCGAGATCGAACGCGCCATTGCAGACGCTGCGCCCGATCATCGTCGTGAAGGAAGGCACCAACGGCCTGGGCATGCAGCTTCGGCTGGTGGCAGGTCCGCTGAACGACGCCGGCGCCGCGGCCAGGATCTGCGCGGTCCTGACCGAGAACAAGCGGCATTGCGAAACCACGATCTTCGACGGCCAGCGGCTGTCGCTTGGCCCCGAGGATCAGCCGGCGGCCGCGGCCAAACCGGCGCCGCACCGGCGCGCCGTCACCAAGCGGGCGGCTGCTGTCGTCGTCGAGGAGCCGAAGAAACCGGAGAAGCCGCCGGAAACGCCACCGACGGGGCTGACGTCTTTCTTCAACCGAAGGAATCCGCAATAAGCCCTTGATTGCAATAAGTTGCGGAGGCTTCCTGACAACGCTCGCAGCACTGGCCCGGGCGGCGGCGCTTGTCTCCGCCGGCAATCCCGATCATACAGGTCCGATGAAGAAAACTCCGTTCCGGCTGACGCCCTATCAGGTCCAGTTTCTATTGGTGGTCGGTTTCGTGACCGTCGGCTACGCGCTCTATCTGCGCTATCTCGCCGTCGAGTTCTCCACCGTTGCGCTGGCCTGCGACGCCGGCCTGCAGACCATGCTGTGCAAGTCGCGCGCGCTCGCGACCTATCTGTTCAAGAATTCGGTGTTCGGGATCGTAGCCCTGATCGTCGCGACGCTTCACGTCATGCGGCCGTCGATCGTGACGTTGACGGTCGGCCTGGTCGCGGCCGGGCTCGGCATCGTGCTCTACAACATCGTGCTGTCGGGACTGGCGATCGGGCTGCTTATTTTGGGATTTGCACGGCCCGCGCCCGCCACAGCGTAAGCGCCAGCAGCAGGTAGATCGCACAGGTCCACATCGACTGCCAGTTCTGGTTGCCCTCGTTGAAGCCGGTGAACAGCGCGGCCACCACGAGCAGACCGGCAAAGGTGGATTCGGCGATCGGCCGCACACCCTCTTTCGGCCGGTTGAGCAGCATCAGGGCTGCGAACGGCACCACCGCCATGGTCAGCGATGCGAACGGAAAATCGCGGTAACGAGGATCGAACGCAAAGCCGAGCGCGGTCTGCGCCGCAATCAACGTCGTGACACCAAGCACGAGGCCCAATAGCGCCGCAGGCGCCGTCAGGGTTCGGCCGTCGCGCGGCCCCAGCAGATCGAGGAACGTCGGCAGCGGCCGGCCCGACATCGCCGCGTGCGCGCAGAGCAGCGGCGAGGCAATGCCCGCGGCCAGCAGCGCGCCCCATTGCAGCCAGCCGCCGATGCCGTAGCTCTCGTAGAGCATCTTGTCGACGCCGACCCCAAGCAGCATGCCGCCGACGGTTGCCGACGTGCCGACCGCGATCCACGCCGCCAGCCCCACCTTCCACGGCCGCCGGCGCTGCGCCAGCCAGCCCGCCAGGAAGACGAAGGCGCTGAGCGCCATGCCCGATCCCATCTGCCATTTCCACAGCGGAAAATTGCTGATCGGCTCGCCCGGCGGATATTTCACCGCGCGATGGCGGTCGTCGATCAGGCCCCAATAGCCGCCGACGGTGCCCTCGAGCTGGCGCTTCCACGGCTGGTCATAGGCCTCGATCAGGTTGACCCGGAATTTTTCGCGCTTGGCCAGATCCAGGATCTCGGACACCACCCGCGCCTGGTTGGTGCGCGACGGCAGCGCGCCCTCGCGCATCCGCCCCGCACTCGGCCAGCCGGTTTCGCCGATCAGGATTTCCTTGTTCGGAAACGCCACCGCCATCCGCTTGCGGATGTCGTCGACATGGCCGGCGGCGAATTTGGCCCGCACCGGCATGTCTTCCCAGTACGGGAGGATATGGATGGTGACGAAATCGACGGCGTCATAGATTTCACGGTTGCGCAGCCAGAATTCCCAGACGTCGGCATAGGTGACCGGCACGGTGACCCGCGACTTGACCGAGCGGATGTTGGCGGCGAGATCCGACGTGGTCATCTCGCCGCGCAGCAGCACCTCGTTGCCGACCACCAGCGCCGTGATGACATCCGGGTACTCCTTGGTCAGTTCGATCGCGATCGCAATCTGGGCGAGGTTCTTGATCCGGTTGCTGGAGAGCCAGATCCCCTGGATCACCTTCAGCCCGACCTTGGCGGCCAGCGCGGGGACCTGGTCGAGGCCATTCTCGATCGAATAGGTGCGCACGCAATCGGTGATCTTGGCCAGCTGCGCCAGGTCCTGCGCGATCTGTTCGGGCGGGATCTGGGTGGTCGGCACCAGCGGCGTCTGCGCGCCCCGGAACGGCGCGTAGGAAACGCATTGCAGCTTTGCATTCGGATCGATCGGGGCGCGCACAAGCGTAATCGGCGTGGCCAGCCACCACCAAAGGGCCGCGATCATGCCTAGCGATGACAGGAGAAGCGCCAGCGGCGTACGAAGAGAAATCAGCTATCCTCCGGGGCGGGGACCGTCGATTAGCCGTTCATCGGCCATCTGCCAAGGTGCAGCATACCCCTATTGGCGCGTCAGCCCTGCGGCAGTTTTACCACGGTGCGATAAAGTTGTGACTTTGCTGGACAAAATCCGAAATACCCGGCATGTGAATCGCCTGATGTCTCCGCCGCAATGGAGACCCAATTGGGCGGCAACTAGCCAGCCACCACATCAGCCGCCTCCGGCAGGTGGAAACTAATCGGGGAAAGTATGCGTCGACGGGTGTCTGGTCCTGGAGTTTCGGTTTTGCGCCACTTCGCCGCTGCGGGCCTTATCGCAGGCCTGGCCTTCCTGATCGGATCGGGGGTAGCGCTGGCCCAGAGCGGAACCCCGGCGCCGCAGGAACAGCCCAAGCAGCCTGCCGCCAATGCAGCCGACGCCGGCAAGGACAACCAGCGCAAGGCCGACGAATTCGTCGAGGCCCAGCAGGCCGTCAACGGGCCGGCCGGCAATCCCGAATGCGTCTGGCTCGGCCGCCGTGTCGTCAGCCTGATGTGGCGGGACGACCTCGATACCGCGTTCCGCCATCTCGACCTGTACGACCGCTTCGGTTGCCCCGGCGGGCATGTCCAGGCCGCCTTCCGCTGCCTGACCCGATTCGGCGGACAGATCGACCCCAAGGTCGCAGAGACGCTGT
>DATCXE010000550.1:0-3543 GCA_036565985.1 Bradyrhizobium sp. | reverse complement strand
GACGCAGGCGGCCCCGCAGGCAACGCCGTCGCAGACGTTGGCCTATGCCGCCGATCCGACACCGCACGCCCAGCCGCAGGGTTTGCAACAGCAGGCCACGCAGCAGAACGGCGCGATCAAGCCGGCCGCCCCGGTCACCGCCCGCACCGGATGGATCGTCCAGGTCGGCGCTCTCGAAAGCGAAGGCGAAGCCAAGCAGCGGATCGACCTTTGCCGGAACAAGGCCAGCAGCCTGCTCAGCAAGGCCGATCCCTTCACCGAGCCGGTCGTCGCCAAGGACAACAAGACGCTATATCGCGCCCGTTTCGCCGGCCTCGAGCGCGATCAGGCCGAAGCGGTCTGCCGCACACTCAAGCGCGCCGATATTTCCTGCATTACCGTTCGCAACTGACCGGTCATCTCGTTCGACATCACAAAGCCGGCGCCCAACGCGCCGGCTTTGTTGTTTTCAAACCACAGCAGCGAACGCCGTTCACATGTCGGTGGTTAATCGATCCGGCGAAAACTTCTCGTCAAGAAATTGCGGTTAGCTTTCGAGCATGAAGGATCGACCACGCCGGAAAACGGCGGGCGATGACGGGGCTGCAGACAGAGACCGACACGGAAGCAGTTCTCGGTATGTCGCGTTGGTAGCGTGAGCCGGAGTTAGCTGAGATGCGTGCGAAGCAGAGTATCCTTGGCCTCGTTTACACGGGCGGCGAGATACGTCGACCCCCCCTGGTCGGGATGCAGTTTCTTCATCAGGGCGCGGTGGGCCCGGCTGATGTCGTTGCGCCCCGCCCCCGGCTGCAGGCCAAGGATCTGATAGGCCTCCTCGTCCGTCATTTTACCGCTCGTCGCCGTGCGACGCTGCCGCCCTGCCGCGTCACCTTGCGCGTTCTGACGCCAAGCGGGAAACCGGCGGTCCAGATAGCTTTCAAGTAAGGCTACGCTCTCGGCGTCGAAGCCCGCCGTCATCGCAAGCAGTTGCGGCAGATCGAAATCGTCGAGCGAGCGACCGGCATTGGGCCCGTCCACGATCCGGCCCGAGAGCGCGCCGCTGTCGTGATCGAGCATCATGTCGAGAAACTGCGAGCGCACGCGGGAGGCCTGTCCCGCCGAGCGCTGCGCGCCGCCGCCGAAGATTCCCCCGATATTGAAGCCGCCCGGTCCGAACGGCGACCAGCCGAGCAGCCCGGCGCCGAAGATGCCGAGCGGAATGGCTACCGCAAGTTCGCCGCGCAGGCCGGTAAAGGCCGCGACCGCGAGCGCGACGACGCCGCCCACGATCTTGATGCCGCGCGCAAGCACGGCCGGATTGGCTGCACGAAACATCTGCAGCAGCAAGTAGAGCAGGACAACGGCAACGACGCCGGCGATCAGAGTTGGCATGGGCTCAATATAGTGGCATCTGCGCTGAAAAGCATCGCAGGCCATTCGTGGCAAGCGACGCGGTAATCACTTCATCTGGCCGATCAGCCTGGCCGCGCCGCCTTCGGTTTTCGACAGCCGCAGCAGCGCCTCGCGCCCGCCGGCGGCGTAGGCTGCGGCGGCGCGCAGCAGTTCGCGCAGTTGCGCCGCAGCGCCCGGGTCGAACCTGCACCAGGCACCGCCCGTCAGCCGCGCAATCTCGCGGAACGCCTGTTCGGCGGCGGCGTCGTGGCCTTCCTGAAACATGAAGACCGGCACCTTCAGCAGGCCGAGTTCGCCCGCCTTGGCGCAGAGATCGTCGACCGGCTCCTCCATGGCGTCGCCGACGAACACCACCGCACGCACGGCAGACGCCACCGCCTCGCGGCGCGCTTCCGACAGCACCTTGCCGATCTGCGTGTTGCCGCCCCGGCAATCGATCTTGCTCATCAGCCTGGCCAGTTGCGCGGAGTCGGAAATCCAGCCCGTGGCCCGGCATTCGTTCAGGCCGCGGTAATAGACCAGACGGATATCAAGACTGCCCGACGCCGCCGCCTCGCGGAACATATCGGCCTGCAGCGCGCAGGCCATGTCCCAGGTCGGCTGCCGGCTCATGGTGGCGTCGAGAGCAAACACCAGCCTTCCCCGCGCGCCCGCGCGGTGTGGCGACATCTCCCGCGCCCTGGCGACAAAGGCGGCGATGTCTTCGGCCGCGGATGTCCTTGCCTCCGGCAACGGGCGCGCGTTGCGTGCCTCGGATTTTTGCGCCGAGGTTACGTCGCCTTCGGACTTCGGTTTGATGGGTTCGCCAGCCATGAGCGCTCGCAATTGTGCAGCAGGCTCTATGTGGGCCGTCGCCCGAGGCTGGTCAATGCGTCCAAATGCGGTCTGTCAGGGACCCGCGCCGGGCGCAGGCCGTCAGTTGGTCACCGGCTTGTTCTTCGGCGCCGAATTGCCGTTGCTGGCCAGCGGCACCGGTCCAGGGCTGGCCGAGAGAACGTCCGGCACCTTGGTCGGCACCGGCTTCAACGCGCTCTTGTCGGCATCGTCGAGGAACTTGTCGAGCATCGACTGAATCGACGTCTTGGCGGCCTCCGGTCCGGTATCGCGCATGTCGTTGTGCTGGAAGCCGGTGTTCACGACCGTGATGCCAGACTCCTCGCACTGCTCGTCGTCGGGCACGACGCCGGGGTCGGCCTTGAACTGCGTATCCTTGGAGCGGAACGACAGGATCTTGAACCTGCCATCGGTCAGGAACGGCACACGCAGATTATCGAGCGTCACGACTTTCTTGATCTCGTCGGGATACTCCTTGGCGAAGTACATCGAGATGTCGCCGCCCATCGAGTGGCCGACCATCGTGACCTTGTCGTAGTCGGCGTTGGGCTGGACCTTCTTCATTTCCCCGATGGCGAAATGGATGTTGGCTACGCCGCGCTGAATCTGCGGCAGGCGGCCGACATAGAGTTCACCGACCTTGGTCACCATCGGCGGATCGGTCGGCAGGTCGTGCTGCGGGCTGATCGCGAGATAGCCGCGCCACGCGAAGATGTTGGACAGGAACGAGTACTCGGTGCTCTTGACGGTATTGCCGTGATTGAGGATCGCAACAGGCAGTTTGATCAAGCCCGCGTTGGCCTGCATTTCCTTGTCGCGGCGAACGGCGATCGTGACGGCGACCAGACGATTGTCGCGCGCGGGATCGTGGAATGCGATCGTCTCATGACGGATCGCCCACTTGGTCGCGGTGAAATAGCCGACGGCAACCAGCACGGAGAGTGAAAGCAGAATGACAATTCCACGTTTCATTTTCGTCCTCGGGCCCCAATTCAGGGCCATCCCATGTTCAGGACTCTTCGGTCCTTTCTTAATGATATATGTCACGGTGGAGTGACATAAAGGCCAAATGTTGTGTATTGACCGCCTTATCGTTGTGCGCTGCACCTATCCATTGTGCAGGCGCTCAGTGGCGGAACTTCCGGCCTCCTTTAATATTAGGACGCCTCCAGCCAAGCTTTGGTTCGAGGTTTCATTAAAAGTCTATAGAAACCCGCTCGCCGGGCGGTTTGTTCCACGTCTCCCCCGGCGCGACAAGCCCGTACGATAACGGAATGGGGCCTTGCACGGCCGGCCGGCTCGCGGCGGCCGGTTTCC
>DATCXE010000549.1:0-2366 GCA_036565985.1 Bradyrhizobium sp. | reverse complement strand
GCCGAAGGCGCGCGGCTCGCTGGGGTCATTGGCGACAAGAAGGTGCTGTTCATGGCCAATCACGGCATCTCCACGGTCGGCGCCACCGTCGCCGATGCCTACGACATGCTCTATTACATCGAGCGCGCCGCGCAGGTGCAGATCTTCGCGATGTGGACGGGGCAGAGACTGAAACAGCTTCCGGCGCCTGTGGTCGAGAAGACTCAGCGCGATTATCGGGACGATCATCTCTACAACGGACCGACCCCGGCCCAGCGTCATTTCGACGCCTTGAAGCGAATGCTGGACCGTAAAGAACCGGACTACGCGACGTAGTTTTCCGGTCGTCCCTGCGAAGGCAGGGACCCATACCGCGTGATCCATCCATGGGGCGTGGTGGCTGACGCTCTGCGTTGGCCAACCACCCTTGTGAGTCATTGAAGCGAAGTCGTCTTGCCTCGTGCCCATTACGCGGGCCGCGACGCATGAGTCCCTGCGTTCGTGTTCGCAGGGACGACCCCGAGGGGAAGTTCGACGGTAGCTACTGACTCGGCCACGCACACCATCCGCGCGACCTCGACATCGTCAGCCAACTGCCGCCCTGACCTCATCCGCAAACCGGTGCCAGATTTCCGGTCGCCAGCTTCCATTCGCCGCGCCCGATGTGGACGGCAGGATCCAGATCCGGGTATCGCCGATCCGCTCGATCTGCTCGCCGTAGTCCCGCTTGCTATCAAAGAACTTCTGTCCGGCCGTCTTGCTGGTAAATGCAAGGAATCCCGGTCGGAACGCCACGATCGAATCGCTCAGGCGCTGGCGATCCGCCGTCGTCAATCTTGGAAGCGTTGCGCGGTCCATCCCTGCGCCCGCTTTCACCAGGTCCGTCAGGCCGATCCGGTACTGCAGCAGGTCGCGATATCGATGCGGCTGCAGCAACTCGGGCGTTAGCCCGGTCTCGTGCAAAATCTTCCAGAACTTGTTTTGCCGGTGCGCGTAGTAGGCCCGTTGCGCGGCGGATGTCGTCCCCGCGGCGGTTCCGCACAGCACGATCTGAAGCTGTTCTCGCAGCAGGTCACGCAGGACATCGGTCACGCGGCGAAATTCCTACTGGCTCGCCCACACGATCCGCGCGATCCAGGCAACGTTGTCGGCGTCGAGCGTGCGGTCGGGATGAACGGGGTTGAGCGACTGCAGCTCCAGCGTTCTTGTGGTGCGGCGCTTCAACTCCTTGACCATGACTTCGCCGCCGGTGGTTTTCACCACCACGCGATCGCCGCGCCGGATCGGCGTCCCCGGCGACACCACGATGATGTCGCCGTCGCGGTAGGCAGGCTTCATCGAATCGCCCGAGATCTCCAGCGCATAGGCGTGCTCGTCGCTGGCCGACGGCAGCGCCGTCTCGTCCCAGCCCTTGCCGGAAGGAAAACCGGAATCGTCGAAGAAGCCGCCGTTGCCGGCCTGCGCGAGGCCGAGCAGTGGCACCGATTGCAGGCCGCGTGCACCGTCGCCGATCAGCTGCACGAACGTGTCGATCGTGGAATTGGTCGCGGCCAGCGCCTTTGAGACCGATTCGGTCGAAGGCCACCGCTCGCGGCCATCGGCGGTGATGCGCTTGGATTTGTTGAAGGTGGTCGGATCGAGGCCTGAACGCTTGGCGAGGCCCGAGGGCGACATGCCGGCCCGTTCGGCAAGCCGGTCCAGCGCCATCCAGACCTGGCCGTGGGTCAGAATGCGGTGTGCCTTGGACTGCCTGGCCATCAAAAACCCCCGAAGCCGTCTAGGAATTATTGCCTCATTCGCGCGGTCTGCGCAAATGGCACACAACCTTCCCGCGCGGCGGCGCTTGAGTTAGAGCCGTGGCGCCTTTACGGTCTGCCGCCTGACCCCGGCTGATCCGGGAAAATCCCAAGAGACTCAACGACAAGCAGGAAATCCCGAAAAGCCGTGCCCACGATCTACAAAATCACTCCCGCCTCGGCGTGGCGCGAGGCCGAACGGCAGGGCGTTTACAGGGGCAGCGCGGACGATCTGCGCGACGGATACATTCATTTTTCGACGGCGGCCCAGGTCGCGGAGACGGCGCGAAAGCATTATTTCGGGCAGACCGGGCTGTTCCTGGTCGCCGTCGATGCCGACGCGCTCGGCGACGCGCTGCGCTGGGAACCCGCGCGCAACGACGAACTGTTCCCGCACCTCTACGGCGAACTCGACCTTGGCGCGGTCACCGCCATTCTCGACCTGCGCGCGCGGTCGGACGGCTATCACGACCTTCCGGAGTTGATCCCGTGATCCGCGCCTTCGACGCCTTTTCGCTGCCGCTGCTGCGCTGGTTCGATCCGGAAGACGCGCACCGGATGGCGATCCAGGGCCTGCGGCTGCTGCCGCCG
>DATCXE010000515.1:0-4527 GCA_036565985.1 Bradyrhizobium sp. | reverse complement strand
GGGTGGCGGCCGACGAAGATTTCGGGGAGGCCTAATTCGCGGCCCAGCACGCGGACCTCGTCCTTGAACAGTTCGCGCAAGGGCTCGACCAGCTTCATGTTCATGCGCTCGGGGAGACCGCCGACATTGTGGTGCGACTTGATGGTGACTGAAGGCCCGCCGGTGAAGGAGACGCTCTCGATCACATCAGGGTAGAGCGTGCCTTGCGCGAGGAAATCCGCGCCGCCGATCTTTTTCGCTTCCGCGTCGAACACGTCGATGAACAGGCGGCCGATGGTCTTGCGCTTGATTTCGGGATCGGTGACGCCTTCGAGTTCGCCGAGGAATTGTTTCGACGCATCGACGTGCACGAGCGGGATGTTGTAGTGATGGCGGAACAGGTCGACGACGGTCTTGGCCTCGTCGAGCCGCAGCATGCCGTGATCGACGAACACGCAGGTGAGCTGATCGCCGATCGCTTCGTGGATCAGCACCGCAGCGACAGCTGAATCGACGCCGCCTGACAGGCCGCAGATCACCCTGCCCTTGCCGACCTGCGCGCGGATCTTTTCGATCGCCTCTTCACGAAACGCGCGCATGGTCCAGTCGCCGGTGAGGCCAGCGACCTTACGGACGAAATTGCGGATCAGTTTTGCGCCGTCCGGCGTGTGCACCACTTCGGGGTGGAACATCAGGCCGTAATATCTGCGTTTCTCGTCCTGGATCACCGCGAACGGCGCATTCGGTGAGACGCCGGCGACGGTGAAGCCCGGCGGCATCTTGGTGATGCGGTCGCCATGGCTCATCCACACCGGATGCTTCTCGCCCTTGGCCCAGGTGGAGTCGAACAGGTTGCTCGCTGCCTTCACCTCGACATCGGCGCGGCCGAACTCGCGGTGGTGCCCGCCCTCGACCTCGCCGCCGAGCTGGGCCGCCATCGTCATCTGGCCGTAGCAGATGCCGAGCACGGGCACGCCGGAATCGAAGATCTTTTGCGGCGCGCGGGGCGAACCGGCCTCGTGAACTGACTCCGGGCCGCCGGAAAGGATCACCGCTTTCGGCTTCATCTCGTCGAAGGCCGCCTCGGCCTTCTGGAACGGCACGATCTCGGAATAGACGCCCTCCTCGCGCACCCGGCGCGCGATCAGTTGCGTCACCTGACTGCCGAAATCGACAATCAGAATCTTGTCATGCGCCGAGGCCACTGTTGGCGTCGACTCGCGGGCTTTCTGTGGGGCTGTCATGGCAAGCAGATACGCGACGGGGGGCGGCCTCGCAACCGGGAAAATCCCCCGTTGCCGGGCCTTGTCAGGGCCATCCACGTCTTTTAGCAGGCAAAATCGAAGGAAAAGGAGGCAAATACGAGCCGGGCGCGGCGCTCGACCCAGATTGGGCTACATCAGTAACCATCCGCGCTGTTGCCGCAATCCGGCTGAAATCTGCCTCATCCAGATTGGTCGGATAACTACCGACAGGATTGGAGATGCGCCGAACACTGATCTTGGTTTTTCTCGTGCTCGCGATGCCGCTGCACACGGCGATGGCAGCCGAACGGTGGGAGGCCTTGCCGCCGACACCGGCCCCGGTCCCGGGGCTGCAGACTGGACACGCCGAGCTCAACGGAATCAGGCTGTTCTACGCCGAGATCGGTCAAGGCTCCCCGGTCGTGGTGCTCCACGGCGGCTTGGCCAATTCCGACTATCTCGGCAACCAGGTTCGTGTGCTCGCCGGACATCACCGCGTTGTCGTCGTGGACAGCCGCGGACATGGGCGCAGCACGCGCAACGACCAGCCGTTCGGCTACAACCTGATGACCGACGACGTCGTGGCTCTGCTCGACAGGCTCAATATCCAGAAGGCCGATATTGTGGGCTGGAGCGACGGCGCGATCATCGGGCTGAACATGGCGATGCGGCATCCCAATCGCGTGGGCCGCATCTTCGCGTTCGGCGCCAATACGCAGACGTCCGGCCTCAAGGACGGGATCGACAAGAATCCCGTCTTTGCCGCCTACATGATGCGCGCACGTCAGGAATATGCGTACCTTTCATCGACGCCCGATCAATACGATGCCTTTCAGGAACAGATCGGCAAGATGTGGGAGAACCAGCCGAATTGGACGGATGCGCAACTCCGCACCATCAGGTCGCCCGTCCTGGTCGTGGATGGAGACCATGATGAAGGCATCAAACGCGAGCACACGGAATATATCGCCGCAACAATTCCGGGCGCCCGCCTGCTGATCCTGCCCAATGTCAGCCATTTTGCCTTCTTGCAGGATCCAGTCCTGTTCAATGCCGCGCTGCTGGATTTCCTCGGCGATCGGTAACATGATGCTGAAGACGCGGAGATGACCTCAGCCCGTCGTTCGGCGGAGGCCAGCCTCTTGCGCAAACGCTTCTCGTTTGTCGGAGGCAATGACAGCGGCCTGAACCACGGCCACGTCCCTTATCGCAGGATTTCCCGCATGAAAATTCCGACACTGCCCTTCACCGTCACCGACTGGAGCGAGGTCCCGGCGACGAAACATGCCGGCGAAACCGGCGAAGCGCTGTGGCGGACGCTCGACATCGGCGATCTGCGCGTGCGGATGGTCGAGTATTCGCCGGGCTATTTCGCCGATCACTGGTGCGATCGCGGGCACGTGCTCTATGTGCTAGAAGGCGAACTCGATACCGAGCTACGCAACGGGCGCAGGTTCAAGCTCAAGGCGGGGATGAGCTATCAGGTCTCGGATTTCGGCGACGCGGCGCATCGGTCGTCGACGAAGACGGGCGCGAAGCTGTTCATTGTGGATTGACGGCCTCTCCCCGTCATTGCGAGCGAAGCGAAGCAATCCATCTCGCCGCAAGTGGAGATATGGATTGCTTCGTCGCTACGCTCCTCGCAATGACGCGGGTGGATTTACATCGCATTAGCCGGGCGGCCGGCGCAACTGCCCGGTCGCGTCGGCGAGGCCGCCGAGGTAGTGCGCGGCTTCGGTGATGTCGGCGACGATCTCGGCTTCCGCGCGCGCGGCGTCGCCGGCCACGATCGCCTTCAGCGCGGCGGTGTGGTGATCCCAGCCCTTCAGCAGCACGACATATTCGGGGATCACGAAGGACAGCACGGGGCCGCAGCGCAGCCACATGTTCTCGATGGTCTCGACCATCAGCGGGATGCCCGACATCGCGTAGATGCCGAAATGAAATTTCCGGTGATGTTCGAGATAGCTTTCGAGCTTTCTCTGCTGGATCAGCGACTGCATCTTCGAAAGCCGCTCCTCGAGATGGCGAAGTGCTGCGGCATCATGTTTATGTAGCGCGGCCTCGCGCGCGGCGCGTCCTTCGAGCGCGCAGCGCACCACCGTCAGGTCAGCGAGTTCCTTGCGCGTCAGGTTCGGCACGATCGCCGAATTGCGCGGTCCCTGCTGCAGCACGCCCTGCGCCACCAGGCGCGTGACGGCGTCGCGCACCGGCGTGATCGAGGTGCCGAAACTTTCGGCCAGCGCGCGCAGCGTCAACACCGTGCCGGGCTCGAAGCGGCCGGCCAGCAGCGCGTCGCGCAGCTGCGCGTGCGCGAGATCCCACAGCGGCTCACGTTCGATTCGCTTCAATGACGTCGTCATCGGAATCTCGCTATCCCAGCGCGCGGCATGGCGCAAATACCCTTGGCAAATACCCTTGGCAGCCACGGCCTATTGACCGGCTCATGATGTTTGTTATAACAAACAACAAAACGGGAGGAAACAATAATGCTCAAGGCAAGCTCGATTATTCTGGCCGGCGCCATCGCCGCGTTCCAGGCCACCGCCGCCCTCGCCCAAACCTATCCGGCGCGCGACATCACCTTCATCGTGCCCTGGAATGCCGGCGGCTCGAACGACGTCGCGGCGCGCGCGCTGGATCCGATCCTGCGCGAGCACGGCATCAAGATCGTGATCGAAAACGTGGTCGGCGCCACCGGCACCATCGGCATGCGCCGGGTCGCGACCTCGGCGCCCGACGGCTACACCATCGGCATGGGCACCAGTTCGACGCTCGCGCTAATAGCTCAAGGCAAGACGCCGCTCACCAACGCGCAGTTCACCCACATCGCCCGCGTCTCGACCGATCCCTTGATGCTGCTGGTGCCGACCAAGGCCGAGCAGAAATCGCTCGACGATTTCATCAAGCTGATGAAGGCCAATCCCGACAAGGTGACGATCGGCACGCCCGGCAACTACAACCTCAACCACATCTTCGCGTCGATGACGGCCCGTGCTGCGGGCGTCAACTACGTCAACGTGCCCTACACCGGCGGCTCCAAGGTGGTCGCCGACCTGCTCGGCGGGCACGTCACCTCCGGCGTGCTCAAGCCCTCGGAAACGCTCGGGCAGATCCAGGAAGGCCTGCTGAAGCCGATCGGCGTCTTCGCCAACGAGAGGCTGGAGATGTTTCCTGACGTGCCGACCTTCAAGGACAAGGGATACGACGTGTTTCCCTACGGGCCTGTCGTGCAGATGGCCTATGTGGTCGCGCCCGCCGGCCTGCCCGCCGATGTCAGGACCAAGCTGATCACGGCGTTTCG
>DATCXE010000510.1:0-6674 GCA_036565985.1 Bradyrhizobium sp. | reverse complement strand
CGCCGATCAGTTCCTTGCTTTCGACGAACGGCCCGTCGGTTACACTGAGCTTGCCGTCTGTGATCCTGACCCTCGCGCCGGCCATGGCAATCGGCATCAGCCCGCCCATATCGATCATGCGGCCGGCCTTGATCTCGCGCTCGGCGAGCTTGCCCATCGCCTCCATCAGCGCCGGCGACGGTCCCCGGTCGGGCTGGGGCGAGGTAACGATATACATGAAGCGCATGGCAAAACTCCCGTTGAGGCGAGCCGCGGCGGCAATCGCCGCAAAACTGTCTCGCTATTGAAGACGACGAATGGCCCGGCGGAGGATCGACAGGCACCTTGAAAAAAATTTGCCCGGCCTTGGCGAACCGTCCAGCCCATACATTGTAACGGGGGATATTCGCCCTGTAGGGTTCAGGGATCGGCAAATCGGAGGCCAAATATGACAATTCGCGCCTTCCTGCATGGTTTCCATGGCGCATTGGCAGCCATCGCCTTATTCGCGTTCGCATCGGCATCGGCTGACGCTGCGACGATCGTGGCCCTCGGCGCCAGCAATACGTTCGGCAAGGGGGTCGCGCGCAACCAGGCCTACCCCGCGCAGCTCGAGGCGATATTGCGGGCGAAGGGGGCCAACGTCCGTGTCGTCAACGCCGGCATCAACGGCGATACCATGGAAGGCATGTTGCAGCGCCTTGACCGGGCCGTACCAAATGGGACCAGCGCCGTCATCTTGCAGCCCGGCGGCAACGACCGCCGCAAGGGTTCGCCCGATCGAACATCGGAAATCCGGAGCCGGCTGCAGGCCCGGGGCATCCCGGTGATCATGGTCGCCAACGGCATGTTCAGGGGATTGCCGCATCAGCCCGACGGCCAGCATCTGACGCCGGAAGGCTACCACATGCTCGCCGAACAGGTTGCGTCCGAGGTCGCAGGTGTGATTGGCCGCTAAAAGCCCCCGGATGCTACTGCGACCGGAGCATGATCAGGGGATCGGCGGTATCGGGCACGCGCCGCCACTGTGCATTGTCGTCGGCCTCGAACTGCCAGGTCTGGCCCGTAGCCGACATCAGGATCATCTGCCCGCGTTCGAGCCGCCACTGGTTTGGCGCAAAGGCTGCGACCACGGGGTCGCATTTCGGCTTCAGGAACACCTGGAAATTATCGCCTGATGCTTCCGTGTTGGTCAGCGTCAGGCCGCAGATCGTCTGGCCGTTGCCGCGGACCATCTGCCAGTCGCCGATCATCTGGTCCATCGACTTGGCGAGCGAGCGGGCGGCGGCAAGGTTCTGCAGGATGTAGACCCCCTCGCCGGTTCGCAGGCCTTCGAAGATGCCGCTCTCGACTTCGGTGAAGTCGATCACCGGCTGGCCTGCGGCGTCCTGCATCCGCACGATATCCAGCCCCTTGATATTCCAGGCGGCGATATCCTTTGTGAACGGCAACGCCTTCGCACAGCCGGGCTCCAGTTCGAGCTTCAGTCCCTGCGCCGTCGTATCCTCTTTCAGCGTGACGACGCAGGTCTTGCTGCGCTCGGTCGTGGCGAGCTCCCACTGCCCGATCATCTCTTTCTTCAGCGTAGAAGCGTCCTGCGCCCGGGCCGGCGATGCCAGCACGAGCAGCGCGGTCAGCGCCATGCAGGAGCGCAGAGACGACATCAGCGTCCCTTCACCGGGGTTTCCGCAACGGGCGTCAGGGGCGCCTTGCCGGCAAACCAGTTCTTGAGGTTGTCGACGACGAGCTGATCCATGGCGTTGCGCGTTACCACCGAAGCCGAGCCGATATGTGGCAACAGCACGACATTTTGCATCGATTTCAGTTCGTCCGGCACGGTCGGCTCGTTGGCGAACACGTCGAGCCCCGCCGCCAGAATGGTGCCGGCCTTCAGCGCCGCGACCAAAGCCTGCTCGTCGACGACGGAGCCGCGCGCCACGTTGATCAGCACGCCGCGCGGACCGAGCGCCTTCAGCACGTCGGCATTGATCATCTTCGCGGTGGCGGCGCCGCCCGGCACGATCACGATCAGCGTGTCCACCGCCTTCGCCATCTCCATCAGATCGGGATAGTGCTGGTAGGAGACCGCCGTGGATGGCTTGCGCGAATGATAGTAAACCGGCACGCGCGAGGCCTCGAGCCGGCGTCCGATCGCCTGCCCGATCCGGCCCATGCCGACGATGCCGATCTTGCGGTCGCGCAGCGAGCCGGCGCTCAGCGGATAATTCTGCGTCTGCCACAGGCCGGAGCGCAGGTAGCGGTCGGCCTTGACGAACTCGCGCAAGGTCGCGATCAGAAGCCCCATCGCGACGTCGGCAACTTCCTCGGTCAGCACGTCGGGTGTGTTGGTGACGACGATGTTGTGCTCGCGGGCATAAGCGGAATCGACGTGGTCGTAGCCGACGCCGAAGCTTGCGATGATCTCGAGCTTGGGGAAGTGCGACAGCGCTTTCGCGTCGGCCGGCACCGTATGATAGGTGACCGCCATGCCGCGGGTTCTCGCCACCACGTCGGGCGTCAGTCGCTCGAGGTCGGCACGGGTTTCCGCCGTGTGCAGGACGAACTGGTCCGGGAAGCCGTTCTGGAGGATCGGCCTGATCGGTCCGTAGACCAGGAGATCGATTTTTTCGGCCGAATTATTCGCGGCAGCCATCAGTTTTCCTTTCCAAGCGCGCTCTCATGCCAGCGCCGTAATACCAGATGCGAAACTAGCGCCAGCAGCCCATAGATGACAATCCCGGCGGCGGACAGCAGCAGAAGCGCCGCAAACATGCGGGGAATGTTGAGACGATAGCCGGATTCGGCGATACGGAACGCAAGCCCGGAGCCCGCGCCCGCAGCGCCCGCCGCGATCTCCGCGACCACGGCGCCGATCAGCGACAACCCGCCGGCAATCCGCAATCCGCCGAGGATATACGGCAGCGCCGCCGGCAGTTTCAGGTATCGAAGCGTCTGCAGCCGCGACGCCCCGTAAAGCTGGAACAGCCCGGCCAGATTGCGGTCGACCGAATTCAGCCCGAGCGTAGTGTTGGACAGGACCGGGAAGAAACCGACGATCCAGGCGCAGACGATCACGGCGGTCTGCTGCGGCAAATAGATCAGCAACAACGGCGCAATGGCGATCACCGGCGTGACCTGCAGGATCACCGCATAGGGAAACAGCGAGTATTCCAGCCATTTCGACTGATTGAACAACAGCGCCAGCGCGACGCCGCCAACGGCTGCAGCGACAAAGCCTTCCAGCGTGGTCAGCAGGGTGACGCCGAGCGATTCCGACAGCACCGGCCAGTCGTTGACGAGCGTCTGGAACACGACCAGGGGTTTCGGCAGCACATAGGGCTGGATGTCGTTGACGCGTACCACCAGTTCCCACAGCACGAGACCCGCCGCGAGCACGGCGACGGGAAGCAGCATGCGGCCGATATTCTGCAGGGAATTCATGCGGCGGGCTGCCCGGAATAGGACGGCGCCAGCGCACCCGTGACCTCGCGGCAGTAGGCGGCGTATTCGGCCGAGGTACGGAAATCCTCTCCGCGCGGCTCGGCCGTCTCGATGCGGAATTCGCGGTTGATGCGCCCCGGCCGGGCCGTCATCACGATCACCCGCTGCGCCAGATAGACCGACTCGAACACCGAATGGGTGACGAAGATGACCGTCTTGCGCAGCGTGCGCCACAGCGCCAGCAGATCGTTGTTGAGGCGAAACCGCGTGATCTCGTCGAGCGCCGCAAACGGCTCGTCCATCAGGAGAATATCCGGATCGGTGACGAGGGCCCGCGCCAGCGAGACGCGCATCTTCATGCCGCCGGACAATTCGCGCGGGAAAGCGTCGGCAAATTCGGCGAGCCCGACCTGCGCCAGCGCATTGCTGACCCGCCCGTCCGCTTCGGCCGCCGGCGCATGGGCAAGCTTCAGCGGCAGTCGAACGTTGTCGCGCACGCTCGCCCACGGCATCAGCGTCGGTTCCTGGAACACGAAGCCGATCGGATGACGTCCACCCACTTCGTCCGTCAGATGGGTGACCTCCACCGTGCCCGAACTCGGCGCGCCGAGCCCCGCGATCAGCCGCAGCGCGGTCGATTTGCCGCAGCCCGACGGCCCGAGCAGGGCCACGAACTCGCCTCTCGCGACATCGAGGTCGAGCGGGCCGAGCGCGGTAACGCCATTGTCATAGACCTTGGTGGCGCCGCGCAGTCGGACCGCGCGAGCGCCGGAACGCGTATCCAACTCGGGCAATGCGGGCTCGGCCATATCGGGTCAGTTCTTCGGCCGCAGATCGAGACCGACGCCCTTATTGGTGAAGCGCAGCGTGTAGGCCTGGCGGTAATCGATATCGCGGCGAACCACGCCGGCCCGCACCATCTTGTCGAAGAAGCTGGCCATCCGTGCGTCATTCATGGCGCCGATGCCATCGCGGATGGTGTCGCCGGAATCGACGATGCCGTATTCCTTCATTTTGCTGACGGAATAGCTGAGCAACTCGTCGGTCATTTCCGGGTTCATCTTCTTGATCAGCGCATTGCCGGCGGCATTGTCGCCGTAGAGGTAATTGTACCAGCCGATCACGGAGGCATCGACGAATCGCTGCACCAGGTCGGGATTCTTGTCGACGATGTCCCGGCGCGTCTCGATCAGGGTCGAATAGGCGTTGAAGCCATGATCGGCCAGCAGGATCACGCCGGGCTTGAAGCTCGCGGCCTTCTCCACGGCGTACGGCTCCGAGGTCACGTAGCCCTGCATCGCGCTCTGCTTGTTCACGATGAAGGGCTGCGGATTGAAGGTGTAGGGCCTTACCTTGCTCTCGTTGAAGCCGTACTCGGATTTCAGCCATTGGAAATAGCTCGCGATACCTTCCTTGGACACCAGCAGCGCGAGCGGCTTGAGATCCTCGAGCTTGGTGATCTTGGTTTCGGGGTGGGTCAGGAAAACCTGCGGGTCCTTCTGGAACATGGCGGCGACCGCGACCACCGGCACGTTGTTGGTGACGGCATCGAACGATTGCAGCGAGTTTGCCGTCATGAAGAAATCGAGCTTGCCCGCGACCAGCAGGATGCGGTTATTGGTGTTAGGCCCCCCCGGCACGATGGTGACGTCGAGGCCGTATTTCCTGTAGGTGCCGTCGGCCACCGCCTGGAAGAAACCGCCATGCTCCGCCTCCGCGACCCAGTTGGTCCCGAACGACACCTTGTCGAGGGTTTCGGCGCGCACAGGCGCCAGCCACGCAACCAGCGCCAGGAGGCCTGCGGTTAACGCTCGCGGCAAAAAGGCCGGGTTCATGGTTGGACTCCGTCGCTCGTTCTGGCCCATGATAGGAAGGCTATGGACGTGGATCACGTCCCCCGGGAGAGGTTCCCGGAATGGCCAACAAACTACCCTGCAATTTCATTCAAAGAAACGTTTCGCTCGATGGCTTCGCCCGTTCCGCCCCGCAACTGGACCGACATCCACTGGTCCGATATCAGCATCAGCGAGGCCGCACGCTGGATCGCGGTGCTGCCGCTGGCGGCCACCGAGCAGCATGGCCCGCATCTGCCGTTCGAAACCGATGTCCTGATCGGCGAGGCCTATCTGGCGCGGGTGCGCGAAATGCTGCCTGCGGATGCTCCCGTCACCTTCCTGCCGCTGCAGCCGGTCGGCGTTTCCACCGAACATATCGACTTTCCGGGCACGCAGACGCTGCCGGTCGACGTCGCCCTGAAGGCGTGGACGGCGATCGGCGAAAGCGTGGCACGCGCCGGTGTAAGGAAACTTGTGATGGTGACGAGCCATGGCGGCAACAGCGCCGCGATGTCGCTGGTGGCGCAGGATCTGCGTGCGCATCACGGGCTTCTCGCGGTCACCACCAATTGGTCGCGCTTCGGCGCGCCGGATGGGCTGTTCTCCGCGGAGGAATTGCGCCACGGCATCCATGGCGGCGCGGTCGAGACCTCGATCATGCTGGCGCGATATCCGCACACCGTGCGGAAGGAGGCGATCGCCAATTTCCATCCCGCGAGCATCGCGATGGAAAAGAAATTCCGCTGGCTCTCTACGCATCGCCCCGTGCCCTTCGCGTGGCAGACGCAGGATTTGCACGAAAGCGGCGCCGTCGGCGACGCCACCAAGGCTTCCGCGGAGAAAGGCGAAAAGCTTCTCGATCACGGCGCGCGCGCGTTCTGCGAATTGCTCGACGATGTCGACAAATTCGATCCTGAATTGTTTCTTCGCGGCGTGCGACGCTGATATTTTCGCGCCTAAATAACTGAAATAGCTAAGAAATAATCGACGAAACCATATTTCCGGCCGCCATTTCGAACCGCTTTCGAAGGCGCTCCGTCCAACTCGGCATGCGGACCACAACGGCCGCTTAGAACAAGGATGGAGTTTACCATGTCGATCAAGACCAGGATTGCCGCTTTCGCTCTCGCTACCCTTGCCGTTACCGGCACGATCGCTTCCACCAGCCAGGCGCAGGCCAAGCCGCTGCACTGGGGTTACGGCGCCGGCCTCGTTGGCGCCGCCATCGTCGGCACCGCGATCGCTGCCTCAGGCCCCGGCTACTACTACGACGGCTATCGCCGCTGCGGCTGGGTGCGCCAGTTCGACGCCTTCGGCAATTACATCGGCCGCGTCCGTACCTGCTCCTACTGATTTTTGTTCGGCTGACTTGGTCTCTGTTTGAGAAGCGACTTCTTCAAGCAAGCCATTTCAAGACGA
>DATCXE010000502.1:0-3912 GCA_036565985.1 Bradyrhizobium sp. | reverse complement strand
ACGTCTTGCCGGACGGCCCGGCGGCGACCGGCACCTCGGTGGGCGCGACGTCGAGGAGGTCCGACAGCAGCATGCGCAATGCACAGTGGGTGCGACCGTAACGTTCCCGATCGTCAGAGTGAACGAAGGCGTCAGCGACTGCCCGCTCACGCGCATCGAGAAGGGTCCAATCTGGCGGTTCGCCGAGGCGTAAATCGACCCGCCAAACCACAATTGTGCACTGCTCGTCGCCCGAGCCGATGGTCATCGCAAATCGCCTTCTATCGCTTCGATCGACGTAATCTCTGAAAAGACCGGGTAATCAGAGACGGTCGACGGGTGGCCGCTGACGTAGCGGAGCAGGAAGGGCGTCAGATAGGCCTCGACGATGGCGCGCATGCGATCCGGCCGGATGCGCCACGGCCGCCACCGCTTCCAGTGACCGGCGTAGCGCGCGTCGGTAAAATCGCCATGCTCAGCGCCGTCGATCAGACGAACCTCGGCAGCCGACGATCGTGACAACGCAAGCAGCACACGAAAATCTTCGCGTGCCAACTCGGTCTCATAATAGTTCGGCGCCGATACCCAGGCCGGCGATGGGTGCAAGTCGATTCTGGCGTAAAGGGCGAGCAAGGGACGCGACAGCCCTGCCGCCGCGGGGGTGTCAACAACCCACCCGTCGAGATTAACCGCCGCAGCTACTCGCGGATCGCGGGCCAACGTCACCGCGGCCACCGCGCCGCCGAACGAAAAACCGACCACGCCGATACGTGAGACATCGATCGTGGATGGAATAGCCTTGGGTGGCAGCTGCGTCAGCGCATCAACCAGCTTGGCCAGCTTGTCGTAGCCAAGCCGTGTCCTGCGTTCGCTCGTCTCCGGAAACGCTGCAAGGTCCTGAGGTGAGAACACTCGCAACGTCCCGGTGCGCACCGCCTCGTCAGCGGGATCGGCCGCTGGATCGGGCGGGTCACGGCTAACGTCGTCCGCGGCCGCTACCACGAAGCCTGCACTGGCAATGTCGGACAGCAGCACATCGCTCTCGCCGCGGCTCCCACCCCAGCCCGGCACGTAGATAATCAGCGGATAGCGACGGGTGACGTCCGCAGCCTGCGGAGCCCAGATCCTCACCTCGATGGGCGGGCCTTCGGCGCTCCCGGGATTTGGTAAAGACAGTTCATGCACCGCGACCTCCAGAGGTCCGGCAGCCCGATCGGGCTTGCGTGGAAACAAATAGGGCGCCAGCAAGATGCCGGCGCCTGTCAGCAGTCCAACCAGGACGACAATCGCGGCGATGACGATCACGCCGGTTCTCTGCACCGCTGCACCTCTTCAAGCCCCATTGCTCGCTGGCCGCTTAACTCGTGTTCAGCGTCAAATCTAACGGCGCTCAGGGCTTTGCGGGTGGAACCCGCCAGCGTCCCTCTGCCTTTTCCATCGTCCACAACATGTGCTCGGCGATGACTGGCGCCGATTCCTCATGCAATATGTTCAAATGCTGGCCCGGAACATCGTAGACTCGAAGGTCGCCCTCGACGATCTGGCTCCAGCCAAAACTTCGCGAGTAGAGCCGGCCGACCCTGGCATCGGAGGAGCGGAAGAACACCACGTCGCCTGGATAGGGCTCGGGCCGATATTGCTTTCGTGCTTCGACCAGATAATTCATGATCTGATCGGAGTGATCCCTTTCGGGATCTGTGACTGGCGCCTTCAGGTGGAGAGCCTGCAGCAGCAGTTCCGAGAGGTCCGTGTTCTGCAGGTAGCGCAGCCACCTGTCCATCCGGCCCATACCCTCGACATAACCCGCCGCGAGGGTGTCCAGCAGGAACAGGGTTGGCGCTTTCGAGCCGGCGGCGTGCAATTGCCGCGCGGTTTCCAGCGCGACGTTGCCCAACACGCAGAAGCTGATCAAATAATATGGGCCGACGGGATCGAAGGCGCGGATGAGCCGGGCGGCATCGGCAGCGATGTCCGCTATGGCGTCCGGGACGAGCGGTGGCAGGAGCGCGTCTGCTGGCCATTGCAGGTCTACGAACGGGCGGTCGTTAGCCACTCGCCGCGCTATTGGATAATAGAGCGAGTGCTGACTTATAGCGAAAACAGGCGGCAACTTGCCCTCGCTATAGAGCTCTAGTGGCTGCAGGTAGCTGCGAGACGGCCGGCGCAGGAGAGGCCGCGGCGTTGCCATGGGCTCAGCCACGGCATCTGCGATCTGAACTTCCGCCACGGCGGGTTGAGATGCCGGGGTGTTGACCAGAGTCTCCAATTCGCGACGCCACGCATCGATCAGCGCGTCCGCGGCGGCGGCTTCGTGGCGATCGGCATTGAATTCGCAAGAAATGCGCCAGCCCTCTTCCCGACCCACCATGAAGAAACTTAGATCGAAAAGGCATCCCGCGCTGACCGAGGGGATCGAGACCAGTTCAACCTGACCGCTTCGGATCGATCCAACCTGATCGGTGTCGATATTGGCGCTCTGGAGCGTGAAGTTTACCTCGTAACCGAATGGTAGATCAGGCTGGGAAGAGAGCCTGGTGCCGGCGATGATCTCGTCAAATGGCAGCGTCTTGTTGGCCAGGGCGTCGGCCGTCACGGTGCGGACATGGCTCGCGAACCCCCAGAAGTCGGACGCCAGGGTGGCGTCCAACCGCAGCATGACCGTATTTGTCGTAGGACCGATCACCCCGAGCAGCAGCGGATCGTCGCGGCCACCGACCTGAGTGCCAATTATCAGCTCCTGCGCGCCCCAGGCCCTGCTGAGCGCGATAGCAAGGCAAGTGGCGCCCAGCGCGAACATGGTATAGCCCCGCTGGCGGCCAATCATATTCAGCCGGTCTATCAGCTCCTGGGGAAGCACCACACTGCGGATTTCTCCATCGCGCTGGCCCCGCACTGGCGGTTTGCGGGTCGCCGGCACGTCCAGTGGCGCTACGTCTGCCATCTGCTGGCGCCAATAGCGGCGTTCATCGGCGACCGCCTCGCTGGCAAGCAGCGCCTCTTGCCAACGCGCATAATCGCCATACTGCAACTCGAGCTCCGGCAGCTCTGGAGAGCAGCCGCGCTCCAGCGCATCGAGCGCAGTGGTGAACTCGCGGGCGAACACGCCGACCGACCAGCCATCGGCAATGGTATGATGAAAGGTCACCAGCAGGATGGTTTCTCGCGGTGAGTGCCGCAGCAACGCGGCGCGCCACAGCGGAGCGGTGGCTGGATCGAACGCGGTTTGCGCTTCGAGCCGCGCGATGCGGTCGGCTTCCGCCTTGTATAATTCCTCCGGCAGCTGGGACAGGTCGATCAATGACAACTTGATCTGACACTGCCCGACGATTTGGCGACAGCCGGTTTCCCCGCGCTCGAACCGAGTCCGGAGGCTCTCATGGCGGTCGGATAGCAGCGTCAGCGCCGCCTCGACCGACTTTTCCCGCACCGCGCCAACCAGGCGCCAGCGCATCGAGACGTTGCCGATAGAACTGTCGGGATCGCGCGCCTGGAGATCCAGAAACCGCTCCTGGATCGCCGTGCAGGGCGCGATGAAGTCCGGTTCGAGTTCCGTTTCAGCGGCCTCGGTGTGACGAGGCGCCTTCATGTGCTGCTCCGGCCCGGCACCTTTCGCCTGAAACTCGCCAGGGCCGGCCCTTCGTTCTTCGGCTGGATACCCGCGAGGCTCGCGGCGCGGAGCGCTAGTTCCTCGATGCTTGGATTGGTCATCAGATGCTGAGGCTTGAGCGGCAGACCCGCCTCATTGAAGCGTGCTCTCATGCGGAAGACGTGCAGGCTGGTGGCACCGAGCGAGAAAATGCGGTCACTCGGCTGGATGCCCTCCCGGCCAAGCACCCCCTCGACAATTGCAATAATCTTGGCGAGCGTGGCGTCGTCCTTGACCGTTGCGGGTGTCGAAGCGGGGGCCGGTTGCGGGCTAGCTGGCGCAGCGAT
>DATCXE010000487.1:0-5196 GCA_036565985.1 Bradyrhizobium sp. | reverse complement strand
GTTCCGGTGGCGGCAAAGCCGATCTCGTCGATCAGGCTGCCGGCGGCCAGCAGGCCGAGCGGCAGGCCATAGATCACCATCATGCGGACGCCCATCACCCGGCCGCGGAAACTCTCGCTCGCGGTCCGCATCAGGATGACGGCGATCGAGATCATGGCGAGGCTCTGCGAGAAGCCCGCCACCATCAGGCAGGCGATCGCGGTCGGCACCGTCTGCATCTGCACGAACACCAGCAGGGTCACGTACCAGACGACGGTGGCGCCGATCATCAGCCGCGCCACCCTGAGATCGCGGATCAGGCTCAGTACGATCGAGCCTGCCAGCGAGCCGATCGCAAAACTCGCCGACAGATATCCGAGCCCGGTCTGGTTGGTGCCGTAGACCGCCTTGGCGATATAGGGCAGCAGGCCGTTTGTCAGCGGGTACGCCGTCAGGTTGGCGAGGAACGCCACCCAGAGCGCCGCCTGCATGCGCGGCGTGGTCCAGACATAGGCCACCCCCTCCTTCAGGTCGCGCAGCGGCGAGGCATGCAGCGCGGCGTCGACGGCCTTGCCCGCTGAACCCGGCTTCGCCGGCGCGACCACGCACAGCGTCAGCGCGGTGGCGGCGACATAAAGGCAGACGATCGCCACGTAGGCCGGCCCCATGCCGAGCGCGGCGAACAATCCGGCGCCGCTCAGGGCGCCTGCGATGCGCGCGGTGTCCATCGTGGTCCGGGAGATGCTGATCGCCCCGATCAACTGGTTGTGCGGCATGATGGTCGCGACCAGGGCGCCGCGCACGCCAAGGTCCGACGGCCGGACGATGCCCATCAGGGCCGCAACGATGAAGACATAGAGCGGCGCGAGGTGGCCCGAAAGCGCCAGCGTCATCAGCACGGCGGCAAGCACCGCGTAGGTCGCCCGCATCATCGCCAGCACGTCGCGATGGCCGATACGGTCGCCGAGGACGCCGAACATCGGCGCTACCAGCGTACCGACATAGCCGAGGGAAGCGAACAAGGTGAGCAGCAGCACGGACCCGGTCTCGACCAGCACGTACCAGCCGAGAATGATCAGTTCCATCTCGAACGCCCATGAGGTGAGCAGATCGGCGGGCCACTGAAAGCGGTAATTCCGGATTCGGAATGGTGCGAGCGCGGAAGGCCGCGCAAGGCCGCTCAAGACGCGCTGTCGCGGTTCATCGCGTTCCACCCTGCCCGGTTTCTTATTTTTGCCTCACCGTCGATAGCAAGCCGCGCCCGGCGTTTCAAGCCGCCGACATCGCTCTGCCGCGGTGCGAGAACAACAACCGCCTGACGTCGGCGGCCGGCACCGCCGGGCTGAACAAATGGCCCTGCATCTCGTTGCAGCCGAGGATGAAGAGCAGGTTCCGCTGCTGCTCGGTTTCGACGCCCTCCGCCGTCGTCATCATGTCGCTGGCGGCGGCGATGTTCACCACCGCCTGGACGATGGACGAGGAAGCGCCGGGGCCGGCCAGATCCTTGATGAAGGAGCGATCAATCTTGATCTTGTCGAACGGGAAGCGCTGCAAATAACTCAGTGAGGAGTAGCCGGTGCCGAAATCGTCCAGCGCAACCCGGACGCCGAGCTTGCGCAATTGATGCAGCACCTCCAGCGCGGTGTCATCATCGCGAATGAGCACCGCCTCGGTGATTTCGAGTTCCAGCCGGCTTGCGGCAAGGCCGGATGCCGCGAGCGTCGCGGCGACATTCAGCGCCAGCGTCTTGCTCCTGAACTGGATCGGCGAAACATTGACCGCGACGCGGACGTGATCCGGCCAGTTGACGGCCTCGGCGCAGGCGGTGCCGAGCACCGACTGGCCGAGCTGATTGATCAGGCCGGTCTCTTCGGCGATCGGAATGAATTCGTTGGACGGGATCATGCCCCGCTCAGGGTGCTGCCATCGCAGCAGCGCCTCGCAGCAACTGATCCGTCCGCTCTCGATATCGACGATCGGCTGAAAATGCACTTCGAGGGCGCCATCGGCGATCGCTTGGCGCAGTTCGAGCTCCAACTTTCGCCGCGCCCTGGCGCGTTCATCCATGCTCGCTTCGAAGAAGCGGTAGGTCCGCCGGCCGTCACCCTTGGCGCCGTACAGCGCGAGGTCCGCATTCCTCAACAGCTCGTCGATATCCAGCCCGTCGGCAGGCGCAATCGCAATGCCGATGCTGGCATCGGACGTGATCAGATGCCCCATGCATTCGAAGGGCTCCCGGATCGCCGAATGGATTTCATCGACCAGCCGCGTGGTTTCCGACAAATGCGTTATGGCGGTTTGAATCACCGCGAATTCGTCGCCACCGAGCCGGGCCGCCACGTCGGTGTCCTTGAGGCATCCGCGCAGACGCCCGGCGACGCCCTTGAGGAGCTCATCGCCGATCGGATGGCCCAGCGCGTCGTTGACGCCCTTGAACTCGTCGATGTCGATATAGAGGACAGCCAGTTGCTGGCCGGGCCGCATCGCCTCCAGTGCCTGCTCGAGCCGCGCGCGGAACAGGGCCCTGTTGGGAAGGTCCGTCAGCGCGTCGTAATGCGCCAGATGCGCGATCTTCTCATCGGCGCGGGTACGTTCGGTGATGTCTTCGATGGTGGCGACCCACCCGCCTTCCTTCAGGGGGCGGTTGATGATCTCGATCGCGCGGCCGCCGGGCGCCTGCGTGAGCTGGCGCGTGGCCTTCCCGAGCGACACCTTTTGTATGATCGCGTTGCAGAATTCGTCGACGTCGCCATCGAACGAACCGGTCTCTTTGCGGTGTGCGATCAGCCGCTGCATGGTGCAGCCCGGCCTGGCGACATCCGGCGACAGGCCGAACATCTCCAGATACGGCTCGTTGCAGGTGATGATCCGCGCAGAACCATCATAGAGAACTAGCCCTTGGGGAATATTGTTCACGGCGATCGAGAGCTGCCGCCGCTCCGCCGCCATCCGCTGTTCGGTCAACCGATGGCGTCTCATCAGCCAGCCTGCAACCATGGCAAAACTGACGACCAGCGCCAGCAGGAGGCGCTCACGCACGCTCCATGCCAGGGTCGCGACATCGGCCGCGACCGACGCCGCGAGATAGACGCCGCACAGGGCAAGAAGCCTGATCCTGCCCGCCCTTTCGAAAGGACCGGTAGAGCCGCCCGGCAATTGATGGCCGCTGTCGATGCTCACCCGAGGTGCCTCCCCGCGCATGTCCCGCAAAATTTCGGGCGGTCGGCGACGCTGATGCGCCAGACCAAAATCAAGAGTGCAATTGAACGCAAAGCCGGAGATCAACGCTGCCGGCCGCGTCCCCGACAGCATGGTGCGCCGGACAGGTGGAAGACGCGTTACAACTTGCGGTTAGCAATCCGTTACCGTGGCACTCGCGCCGGTTCCAATCCTGATCGGCGATAGCGGGTTAGCGGACGCCCGTTCGACGGAACTCTCCTGCGCGATGGTAAACAGGGGATTAATACGCAACGGCGGTAAGGCGAGACCGGCGATGCAAGAAAGGCCTGATTTTCCTGCGTAACTCGTGTCTCAGGCAGCGCACGAATCTCTGTTGCAGAATGAATTGTGACCGCGATGGAGCGGATTTAGCCGATGCGGAGTCCAGGCAGCTTAACCGTTTCGCTAGTTGGAACTGCCCATACTGAGCCAAACCCATCTCGAGACATTCAGGTTCAACATTGTGACATCCTTCGGACGTGTGATTTCGGTGCGCGGCTCCCTCGCCCGGGTCGGACTACTTGCGACAGACCAGATGCCCGTCTCTGAAGTGCGCGCCACCGTCGGTCGCTTCATCAGCATTCGCTGCGCGGGATCGACCATCGTCGCCATGATCACCGAGGTGTCGTGCGAGGACTTGCGGAATTCCGACAGCTATATCGCGACCGCCTCGGTCGACCTGCTCGGCGAGATTATCGGTGGCGAGCGGCCCAAGTTCCAGCGCGGCGTCACCAATTATCCGACGATCGGCGATGCCGTCGATCTCATCACCAATCAGGACCTGCGCACCGTCTATGCGCCGAGCGGCTCCGACCAGATCAATGTCGGCACGCTGCAGCAGGACAAGTCCGTGATCGCCTATGTCGACGTCGAGGAGATGCTTTCCAAGCACTTCGCGGTGCTCGGCTCCACCGGCGTCGGCAAATCGACCAGCGTTTCGCTGCTGCTGAACGAAATTCTCAGGGCGCGGCCCAACCTGCGGGTGTTCCTGCTCGACGTCCACAACGAGTATGGCCGCTGCTTCGGCGACCGCGCGCTGGTGCTCAACCCGCGCAACCTGAAACTGCCGTTCTGGCTGTTCAATTTCGAAGAGATCGTCGACGTGCTGTTCGGCGGCCGCCCCGGCGTGCCGGAGGAACTCGACATTCTCGCCGAAGTCATCCCCCAGGCAAAGGGCATCTATACCCAGTACCAGAACTCCGACCGGCTCGGGATCAAGCGCGCCGACCCCAGGGCGGGCGGCTACACCGTGGATACGCCGGTGCCCTACCGGCTGGTCGACCTGATCTCGCTGATCGACGAGCGGATGGGCAAGCTGGAGAACCGCTCCTCGCGCATCATCTATCACAAGCTGATCTCGCGCGTGGAGACCGTGCGGAACGATCCCCGCTACGCGTTCATGTTCGACAACGCCAATGTCGGCGGCGACACCATGGCGGAAGTGGTCAGCCATCTGTTCCGCCTGCCCGCCAACGGCCGGCCGATGACCATCATGCAACTCGCCGGCTTCCCCGCCGAAGTCGTCGATTCCGTGGTGTCGGTGCTGTGCCGCATGGCGTTCGATTTCGGCCTGTGGAGCGACGGCGTGTCGCCGCTGCTGTTCGTCTGCGAAGAGGCGCACCGCTATGCCTCCGCCGACCGCAACATCGGTTTCGGCCCGACCCGAAAGGCGGTCTCGCGCATCGCCAAGGAAGGCCGAAAATACGGCGTCTTCCTCGGCCTCGTAACCCAGCGTCCGGCCGAACTCGACGCCACCATCATTTCCCAATGCAACACGCTGTTTGCGATGCGGCTTGCCAACGAGCGCGACCAGGCGCTGTTGCGTTCGGCGGTGTCGGATGCCGCCGCCAACCTGCTGTCCTTCGTGCCATCGCTCGGCACCCGCGAAGTGCTGGCCTTCGGCGAAGGCGTGGCGCTGCCTACGCGCCTGCGCTTCAAGGAAGTTCCGGTCCACCAGCTGCCGCGCAGCGAAGCCACCATCGCATCCGCGCCGTCGGT
>DATCXE010000463.1:0-4912 GCA_036565985.1 Bradyrhizobium sp. | reverse complement strand
GGCGGCCGCGGCCGCCGCGGCTTCCTTGGAAATGGAGCGATCTGCCGAAAGCGTGAGCTTGTACGGCGCATATCGTCGTTCGATCGCATTGACCGCTTCGAACATTGCGACGTGAAGCATCGACAGTGCGCGGCCATGCGGGATGGGAGGAATCTGCTTCTCCGTCGCAATGGCGTCAACCTTTGCATTCCAGTCCATGATGACGTCGGCTCGCGCCGCTCCTGCGAAGAGCGCGGTCGATGCAATCGCGAGCAGTACTTTGAGTTTCATCGTAGAGGGCATTGTCATGCGAATACTCCTCTCCATGAATGAGCGCCGTGCGGCGCGCGCCGCACGCGCGCAGACATCGACAAAGTACCGGCCGGATCTTGAGGCTGTCTGTGAAGCAGTCCACAACGGCGCAGCCCTCGCCGCCACAACACGTCGTGATGGATATTCCATCTTGATGGCAGCCGCGTGCGCGCGAGCTCAGGGCTTCCCGATCGCCATCGCGATCGCCGCCGCCAGGAACGGAAACGGCAGCGAAACCGCCGCGCGAAACCAGACGAACCTGGCCGGCATGAACGGGATCTCCCACAGGATCATGCGCTGGAAGGCGAACAGTGCCCAGGCGACGACGTAAGCGATCACCTGCGGCGGGCCGCCGCCGACTTTCATCGCGACCGCGCCGATCGAGAAACCGACCACCGGGCCGCCCGGCGTAGCCGCGCCCGCTATGACGGCGGTGAGCACGCCGAGCCAGCCGCTGTCAGGCCCGAGCCAGCCGGTGATGACTTCCGGCGGAATCACCGCGGCGATGTAGCCCGAGCCGATCACGCCGAGCGCGATGCGCGGCATGATGTTGATGAAGTCCATCGAGCCTTCGCGCACCGACGACACCAGCACCACGCGGCCGCGCTGCCAGGCCATGAAGCCGAGCACCGCGACCGAGCCCCACAAAGTGATATCGATGATCAGCGCGGAGAAATTCACGAAGGCTCGCCCTTCGGATACACCCGCACGTAGACGAAGCGCCCGAGCGCGCCGGCCAGAACCGGGATCGGCAGCGAGATCACGATCCGCCACAGCGTGAAATCGACACCGAGGATCGGCAACTCCCAGGCAACCGCGCGGCCGTAGCCGATCAGCGTCCAGCTCACCACCATGGCGATCGTAGCGCCGAAATCGGCGCCCACCGTGAGCAGCGCCGCCGCCACCGGATAGGCGGTGAAGGGACCGCCGGGCAGGATCGCGCCGAACGCCGTTCCGATCAGCAGCCCCTTCAGGCCGGAGGTCGGGCCGAGCGCGCGCGAGACTTTTTCATGCGGCAGGATTTCCGCGATGAACGCGCCGAGCAGGCAGCCGGCGAGCACGCGCGGCAGGATTTCCCCGAACAGGAACAGATCATGGGTCAGAATGTTGAGCACGCCATCGATGCCGTCGCGCCGCCAGACCAGCGCAACGCAGACCGCGACCAGCACGCCGATGAAAATCATCGACCAGCCCACCGGCTTGCGGGCACGCTTGGGGCGCGTCTCGCCGTCGTCGGCGGGCGCCGGGTCTTTCATCGGAGGTTCTGACAAGGCAACGGGTCGGCAGATGAAGAGAAGCCACCCTGCTTAGTCCCGGCCATCAGGCGAAGCAAACGGAAGCTGGCCGATATCCATGCACATCTCAGGGATGCCCATGCGAGGGCGTCACGCTGGCTTGCCGTCATGCCCGGCCTTGTGCCGGGCATTCACGTCTTGCACACCTGGACCAGGAAAGACGTGGATGGCCGGGACAAGCCCGGCCATGACGAGTTTCGCGGTGAGGTGTCGTTTCATTCGCTGCATTTCGAGTTAGCTCAGGAAAAGTGGCGCACCAGGGCAAGGCCGCCGAAAAGTCCGGCAATCGAGAGCACGACCGAGCCGATCACGTAGAGCGCGGCAAGTCCCAGTTCACCCCGCTCATAGAGCAGCGCCGCATCGAGCGAGTAGGCCGAAAACGTGGTGTAGCCGCCGAGGATGCCGGTCATCAAAAACAGCCGCCACGGCTGCGACGCCGCGCCCTTGAAGGCGAGGTAGCCCGCGATCAGCCCCATCACGGTCGATCCGGTGATGTTGATGATGAAGGTGCCCCAGGGAAATGCCGTGCCGAGGCAGCGGGCGCAGCTGACGTTGATGAGATGACGCAGCGTCGCGCCGAGGCCGCCACCGAAAAAGACCAGCAAATAGCTCATCGCAGTATTTCCATATCCGCAAAGTCACCGGCAAACTGCTTGTGCCGTACGCGCGCGATCCTCGCAAGCATCGGGAAAGCAGGACGCATATGAAAAAGGCGGCAGCCGCAGCTACCGCCCGTATTGGATCGCGTCATTCCGGGGCGGCGCGAAGCCACGAACCCGGAATCTCGAGATTCCGGGTTCGATGCTTTCGCATCGCCCCGGAATGACTGCGCATAACGTCAAGCCTTGCCGAACAGCTCGTCGACGTATTCCCAGTTGATCAGGTGATCGCAAAACGCCTTCAGATAGTCCGGACGGCGGTTGCGATAATCGATGTAGTAGGAGTGCTCCCAGACGTCGCAGCCGAGAATCGGCGTCGCGCCGTGAACCAGCGGGCTCTCGCCGTTCGCGGTCTTGGAGATTTCGAGCTTGCCGTTCTTGACCGACAGCCAGCACCAGCCGGAGCCGAACTGACCGACGCCGGCGGCGGCGAAATCGGCCTTGAACTTGTCGAGGCCGCCGAGGTCTTCCGTGATCTTCTTTTCCAGGCGGCCGGGCAACTTGCTGCCGCCGCCGTTCGGCTTCATCCAGTTCCAGAAATGGAGATGGTTGTAGTGCTGGCCGGCGTTGTTGAACACGGCCGGATTCTTCCCGAACGAGCCTTTGACGATCTCCTCAAGGGTCTTGCCCTCGAATTCGGTCCCCTTGATCGCATTGTTTCCGTTGGTCACGTAAGCCTGGTGATGCTTGTCGTGGTGATATTCCAGCGTTTCCTTGGACATATGGGGTGCAAGGGCGTCATGGGCATAGGGGAGATTGGGCAGCGTGAAGGTCATGGGTGATGTCCGAACTGATGGGGTACGGGGGTGTAACGGAAACCCTTATAGAAGGTTCCATCGATCTTAACACCGCCATTTTGGCAGGGCGGGACGGTTCCTGGGTAACGCCTCCCTCGCGTCCAGCGTAGGACAGGATATCGAGGCAACGGGGCATGGGCACGACGAGGGAATGAAATGAGCATCGAGATCGACGTCCTGAACGGGGATGCATCCTGGCCCAAGGTCGAGCCGCTGATGAATGCGGTCTGGCCGCGTCATGTGGTCGAAAAGCTGCCATGGGGCCATATCGAATGGGCCCATCCCGACCTGCGCGTGCTGATCGACGCGCCGGAAGATTCACCCGAGGGCGGAGTGGCCTGCCATGTCGGCATCCATTTCCGTGACGCCACGTGGGACGGCCGCAAGGTCCATATCGGCGGGATCGGTGGCGTCTCGACCCGCGAGGATTGCCGCGGCCGCGGCTATGCGTCGCTGGCGCTCAACGCCGCCGTCAGGACCATGCGCGACCACGAGGCGGTGCGCTTTGCGCTGCTGTTCTGCGAGCCGCGCAATTTTGCGTTCTACGAGGCGCGCGGCTGGCATGCGTTCAAGGGCGAGGTCCATGCCGAGCAGCCGGGAGGAAAAATCCGCTTCGAAGCAATGGCGCCATACGTATTCGATTTCACGCGCAAGCCGCGAGACGGAATAATCGACCTATGCGGCCTGCCGTGGTGACCCCTGCGCGGGCGTGGCTGGCCTGCGTTTCGGCTGCCCGATAATATGTCATCCATAATGCATTCATTCGATTCCGCAGAACTGACAACGCGATGACCCTTGAGGCTCCGCTCGACGCGCGCCCTGCGGCCGTTCCGCCTGCAGCGGTCAACAGCCTCCTGACGTCACCGATCCTGCCGACGCTCCTGAAGCTGGCGATCCCGAACACGATCGCGATGTTCGGCACGACGCTGGTGGCGGTCGCCGAGACATCCTATATCGGCCGGCTCGGCACCGAGGCGCTGGCCGGGATCGCGCTGGTGTTTCCATTCGTGATGCTGACGCAGATGATGTCGGCGGGCGCGATGGGCGGCGGCGTTTCCTCCGCCATCAGCCGTGCGATCGGCGCCGGCGACCGCGACCGTGCGGCGACGCTGGCGCTGCATGCGGCGATGATCGGCGCATGCGCGGGACTGTTCTTCACCGTGATGATGCTCGCCTTCGGCCGCGCTTTCTACACGGTGCTCGGCGGGCGCGGCGACGTGCTCGAACAGGCGATGCAATACTCGCAGGTGCTGTTCTCGGGTGCGATCGCGATCTGGCTGGTGAATACGCTGGCCTCGGTGGTGCGCGGCACCGGCGACATGCGCATCCCCTCGGTGACGCTGATCGGCACCGCGCTGGTGCAGATCGCGGTCGGCGGCGCGCTCGGCCTCGGGCTGTTCGGCCTGCCCAGGCTCGGCATGCAGGGCGTCGCCGCCGGTCAGCTGACCGCGTTCGCGCTCGGAGCCATCTTCCTGGCCTGGTACCTGATCGGCGGCCACAGCCGGCTGACGCTCGACTTCAAAGGGTTCAAGTTTCAGCGCGCCATGTTCCTCGACATTCTCAGGGTTGGCGCGGTGTCCTGCCTGTCGCCGCTGCAAACCGTGCTGACCGTCCTGATCTTCACCAAAATCCTCGCCGGCTACGGCACCGAGATCCTGGCCGGCTACGGCATGGGCTCACGGCTGGAATTTCTGCTGACGCCGATTGCGTTTGCGTTCGGCGTCGCCTCGGTACCGATGGTAGGCATGGCGATGGGTGCGGGCCTCGTGACGCGCGCGCGGCAGGTGGCGTGGACCGCCGGCGCCGCGTCCGGCATCACGGTCGGCACGATCGGCTTGATCGTCGCAGCCAAACCGTCGCTGTGGATCTC
>DATCXE010000413.1:0-6750 GCA_036565985.1 Bradyrhizobium sp. | reverse complement strand
GTCAGCGGACGTCCGGTCGCGACATCGGCGACGCCGAAGGCGCCTTGATAAAGCACGCGATCGCGATCGGTGACCAGCGCGACCACGCCTGGCACGTCCTTGCGTTCCACTGCCTCGCGCAGGCTGGTGTCGAGGGCTAGGACTATGCTTGCCGGTGAATTTTGCGCACCCGCGGTGCCGTTCAACGCAGCCATTCCAACGCTATTCCGGATTGCCGATGTTCACTTTCAGCGTGCCGACGCCATCGACGCCGCATTCGAGTTTGTCACCGGGCTTGAGCTGGGAGACGCCGGCCGGCGTGCCCGTCATGATGATGTCGCCGGCGGCGAGTTTCACCTGTTGCGAGAGTTGCCAGATGATTTCAGGCACGTTCCAGATCAGCTCGGTGAGATCGCCCTTTTGCGTCTCGGTGCCGTTCACCGTCAGCCAGATCTTGCCTTTGCTCGGGTGGCCGATCTTCGCCGCCGGCTGGATCGCGGAGCAGGGCGCGGAATAGTCGAACGACTTGCCGATTTCCCACGGTCGCTCCTTCTTGCGCGAGGCGATCTGCAGGTCGCGGCGGGTGAGGTCGATGCCGACGGCATAGCCGTAGACATGGTCGAGCGCCTTGTCGGCGGGGATGTTGAGGCCGCCGCTCTTCATCGCGACGATCAGTTCGACCTCGTGATGCAGATCCTTGGTCAGCGGCGGATAGGGAATGGTGGCGCCATCGGGCACCAGCATGTCGGCGTGCTTGGCGAAGAAGAACGGCGGGGCGCGCTCGTCATTGCCCATCTCGCGGATGTGCTCGAGATAGTTGCGTCCGACGCACCAGATGCGGCGAACCGGATAGGTCTTGGTCTCGCCGACGACGGGAAGCGAGGCTTGGGGGGCTGCGGGTATGACGTAGGAGGCTGCGGTCATGAAAGGGTCTCGACGGGTTGCAGTTGGAAAATGCGGTGGGAGCCTTATGCGGTTGCGCTGATCGGCGTCAGACCGGGATGGCCTGCGCCGCGCTGCTGCAGGCGGAAGAACGAGGCGTAGCGGCCGCCGCGTCGCAGCAGATCGTCGTGCTGGCCGCGCTCGACGATCTCGCCGGCCTCGACCACCAGGATGGCGTCGGCGTGCATGATGGTGTGCAGGCGGTGGGCGATGACGATGGTGGTGCGGTTCTGGCAGAGATGCTCGATCGCCTCCTGCACGGCCTTTTCGGATTCCGAATCCAGCGCGGCGGTGGCTTCATCCAGCAGGATAATCGGCGCAACCTTGACCAGCGCGCGGGCGACCGCGATGCGCTGGCGTTGCCCGCCGGAAAGCTGCGTGCCGTGTTCGCCGACCGGGGTGTCGTAACCCAGCGGAAAGCCCATGATGAAGTCGTGCGCGCAAGCCGCCTTCGCGGCGGCCACGATCTCGTCCTGGGTGGCGCCGACCTTGCCGAACGCGATGTTGGCGCCGATGGTGTCGCGGAACAGATAGACGTCCTGCCCGACATATCCGGTCTGCGCGCGCAGCGAATGGCGCGACACATCGGAGATCGTCTGGCCGTCGATCAGGATCGCGCCGCCATTGACTTCATAGAGCCGCAGCAGTAGCGCCAGCACGGTGGACTTGCCGCCGCCGGATGGCCCAACCAGCGCGGTGGTCCTGCCGGGTTCGGCGACAAAACTCATGCGGCGCAGCACCGGTTCGCTTTGCCGGTAGCCGAACGTGACGTCGCGGAACTCGACGCGGGCATCGCTGAGCTTCAGCGCCGGCTTGTCGCTGTCGTCGGGCTCGCTCGGCGGGCTGTCGACGATCTCCAGAAGCTTGCGCGCGCCGATCAGGTTGCTGTTGAGCTCGAGGTTGAGCCGCGCCAGCCGCTTGGCCGGCTCATAGGCCAGCAGGAAGGCGGTCAGGAACGAGAAGAATTGTCCGGGTGGCGCGCCCATCGCGACCACCCGGTAGCCGCCGTACATCAGGCCGCCCGCGATCGCAAAGCCGCCGAGCGTTTCCATCAGCGGGCTGGAGCGGTTGGACACCCGCGCCATCTTGTTGGCGTTGTGCTCGACCGCGGTGATGCTGGCGTCGATGCGCTCGCGCATCGCCTGTTCGAGCGTGAATGCCTTCACCGTGCGGATGCCCTGCAGCGATTCCTGCATCGTCTCCATGATGTCGGCGGTGCCGGAGAACTGGTTGTGGGCAAGGCCCTTGATGCGCTTCACCAGCTTGCGCAGCACGATCATCGCCGGCGGCGCCACCGCAAAGCCGAGCAGCGCCATCAGCGGATCGGTCATCACCATGACGATGACAAGCGCGATCAGCGACAGCAGATCGCGTCCGATGGCGTTGATCAGGAGATTGAGTACCTGCGTCACCGACGTGGCGCCGGCGGTCAGCCGCGCCAGGAATTCCGAGGAATGCCGCTCGGAGAAGAACGCGATGTTTTCGCTCATCAGCTTGGCGAACAGCGCCCGCTGGTTGTTGGCGAGGATCGCGTTGCCGATCTGCGACAGGATCACGGTGTGCCCGTAGGTCGCCGCACCCTTGATGGTGAAGATGACGATGGTGACCAGCGACAGGATCGCGATGCCGCGGACATCCTTGTCGACATAGGCCTTGTTGATGACCTCGCCGAGCAGATAGGCGGAACCGGCCATGGTCGCCGCCGCAATCCCCATCAGCCCGAAGGCAAGCAGGTAGCGGCGCCAGTAGGCCAGCCCCTGTTCGGCGACCAGACGGCGGATCAGGATCGCCGCGCCATAGGGGTCGTCGGTGATTTTTCGGGGCGTTTCGCTTGGAAGTTCGGTCATCCGCGTTCCATTGACGGCACCGGGCCGATGGGCCAGCGCGTCAGGGCTGCTGCGATGCCTCCATGCCTGCTAAAGCAGGGATTTTCAAGCCAAATAAGTGCTTGATTTCACGCCGATTGCGCCTGCTGCGGAACGCCGCGTTCGCGAACCAGCTTCTCTTCCCAGATCAGCGCGTGGGCAGCGATGGTGTCGAGATCGTCATAGCGCGGCTTCCAGTCCAGCGTGGCGCGGATGCGGCTGGTATCGGCCACCATGGTCATGATGTCGCCGGGCCGCCGCGGCGCGTATTGGACCGCGAAATTGCTCGACGAGACCCGGCGGACTGCCTCCAGCGTTTCGAGCACGGAGTAGCCGCGGCCATAGCCGCAGTTCAGCGTGACCGAGCTTCCGCCGCCGCGCAAATACGACAGCGCCGCGCGATGCGCCTGCGCGAGGTCGGAGACATGGATGAAGTCGCGGATGCAACTGCCGTCCCGGGTCGGATAATCCGTCCCGAACACGTCGACCTTGGCGCGTTGTCCGGTAGCGGCCTCGACCGCGATCTTCAGGAGATGCGTCGCGCCGACAGTGGCGAGGCCGACGCGTCCGAACGGATCGGCGCCCGCGACGTTGAAATAGCGCAGCACGACATAGCTCATGTCGTGCGCACCGGCGACATCATGCAGCATGATCTCGGTCATGAGCTTGGAGGAACCGTAGGGCGACATCGGCCGCGTCGGCGCATGTTCCGGCACCGGCACCTGTTCGGGATTGCCGTAGACGGCGGCCGTCGATGAAAAGATGAAGCGCTTGACACCGCCCTTGACCGCGGCGTTCAGCAGGCTCCGCGTCGTCATGGTGTTGTTGCGGTAATAGCCGAGCGGATCGCGCACGGAATCCGGCACCACGATGGAGCCGGCGAAATGAATGATGCTCTCGACGCCGTGCTGGGCGATCACGCCCTCGACGAGGTTTTCGTCGCCGGCATCGCCGATGAACAGCGGCACGCCTTCGGGCAGGAAGTTGGAAAATCCGGTGGACAGGTTGTCGACCACAACGACGCTTTCGCGGGCTTCCACCAGCGCATGAACCATATGGCTTCCGATATAGCCGGCGCCACCGGTAACGAGCACGGTCATCAGTTCAACTCTCCCATTTATTGGCAGCGATGCTAGCCGCGAGGCGGTGAAGAGGGAGTTTCGGCGAGGGTGAACTGGCCACTATGCTTAATGTTGCGTATAGGAGCTTCCGGAAACGGAGCCGGGCGTGCCCATCGAGAACAATTCCAGCCGCGATCTGCAATTGATCGTGCCGAATCTGCACAGGCGTTACTCCGGCGTCACGGCAACCAACCGGATGGTGGCGCCGAAGCTTGCCCGGATGTACCGGGCGGCATGGCTCGGGCCGCATGCGCCCGACGGCATCGCGCGAATGGGATTTGCAGATCTGTTGAAACTGTGGCGCCGCCGCACGCCGTTGATCTGGCATGCGCGGCGCAATGACGAGATGATTGCGGGCGTCCTGCTGCGCGCGCTCGGCTGGCCGCTGAAGCTCGTGTTCACCTCCGCGGCACAGCGGCATCACACCTGGCTGACGCGCTGGCTGATCCGGCAGATGGACGCGATCATCGCGACATCAGAACTGTCAGCCTCGTTTCTCAAGCGCGACGCCACCGTGGTGATGCACGGCGTCGACACCGATCGTTACGGACCGCCGGCCGATCGCGCGGCGGCGTTTGCCGAGGCGAAACTGCCCGGCCGTTACGCGATCGGCTGCTTCGGCCGGGTGCGCGCGCAAAAGGGCACGGACGTGTTCGTCGAGGCGATGTGTCGATTGCTGCCGCGCTATCCCGATTTCACAGCCGTGATCGTCGGCGCTGTCGTGCCGGAGCAGCAGGCTTTCGCCAATGGACTGAAAAAAAAGATCGAGGCCGCCGGGCTGGCCGCGCGCGTCGTCGTCACGGGCGAACTGGAAATCGAGGAGGTGCAGCGCTGGTACCAGCGGCTGACGATCTACGCCTTCACCTCGCGCAACGAAGGCTTTGGCCTGACGCTGATCGAGGCGATGTCCTCAGGCGCGGCGCTGGTGGCGGCGCGCGCGGGCGCGGCCGAATTCGTGGTCGAGAACGGCGTGACCGGCGTGCTGACCCCGCCGGGCGATGTCGATGCGCTGGTCGCCGCGCTGGAGCCCTTGATGCGCGATCCGGCGTCGGCGAGCGCGATGGGGACACGGGCGCGCGAGCGTGTGCTGCAGAAATTCAGCCTCGATGCGGAGGCGAATGCGATCGCCGCGGTTTATCGCACGCTGGAATAGCCAGAACCGGTCAGGCTTTCGGGTGAGTCACCAGCAGCCGCTGCGCGATCTCGGCGACGTAGGAAGCGTCGATGTCGCGCATGCAGCGATGGTCGTTCATGGTGCAGACGGTGCGCTGGCAGGGCTGGCACGCCAGTTCCGCCCTGGTCTGAAGCACCGTCGCCGCGAGACCGTTCAGCGGCGCCCACAGATAGGGGCTGGTCGGCCCGAAAATGCCCATGGTCGGCGTGCCGATCGCGGCCGCGATGTGCATCAGGCCGGAATCATTCGAGATGGCGACGCCGGCCGCGGCCATCGCCAGAATGCCGTTGCGCAGATCCGGCCCGGTGAGGTCCCGGACCTTGCTGCCGCCCGCGGCGATGATCTGCTGCGCCAGCGCCTTCTCGCCGGGACCGCCGACCACCCAGACATCGATGCCGCGCTCGATCAACAGCCGCGCGGCTTCGGGGTAATAAGTCCAGCGCTTGGAGGCGCCGACCGAGCCCGGCCCCAGCGCCACCGCGGGCCCGGAGCCGAGGCCGTTGGCCTGGCGCCAGCGGGCGGTCTCCTCGTGCGAGACGGACAATTGCGGCACCGGCCATTCCGGCGGCAAGGCTGCCCGCGCCGGCAGCGCCAGTGCGGCATTCTTGTCGATGAAGCGCGGCAGGGCCTTCTCGCCCCAGCGCATCCGGTTGATCAGCCCGAATCGGCCTTCGCCGAAGAAGCCGACCCGTTCCGGGATGCCGGCCAGCGCCGGGGCAATCGCCGCCTTCCAGGTGCGGGGCAGGACGAGGGCGGTTCCGTAGCGTCTGGCGCGCAGTTGCGCCGCCAGACGCCACTGCTTGGCCACCGCAAGCCGGCTCCGGGGCAGGTCCCAGACGATTCCGGCACGCACGCCCGGCATGTAATCCACAAGCGGCGCGCACAGGGAGGTCACCAGCAGGTCGACCGGCCGGTTGGGCCAGCGCTGCTTCAGGACACGCACGACCGTATGGCCCCGGACGAAGTCGCCGATCCACATATAGGGGATGATCAGGATCGGCCGCGTATCGGCGGCGTCCTCCAGCTCGATCCCGTCTTGTGAATATAAATTCATCTCTTGTGGGCCTTAACAGGGCGGTTTCGATGCCGTCGGTAACCGCTCCGCGGCGTCGGGTAAAGTCGCGATCAGCCAAGTTGCCTGCCGCGCGGGACTGGGGCAAAGCTGGCCCTGAACAATCTTGGCAGGGGATGGCATGCTGCTGGTAACCGGGGGTGCCGGTTTTATCGGATCGAACGTTGTAGCCGCGTTGAACGATGCCGGCTGCGATGTGGCGGTGTGCGACGTGCTCGGCCATGACGGCAAATGGCGCAATCTGGCCAAGCGGCAGCTTGCCGATTTCGTGCCGCCGGCCGAACTGATGGAGTGGCTGAAGGGCCGCCGGCTCGAGGCCGTGATCCATCTCGGCGCCATCTCGGAGACGACCGCGACCGACGGCGATCTGGTGATCGAGACCAATTTTCGCCTCTCGATGCGGCTGCTCGACTGGTGCACGGCCAACGCCACGCCGCTGATCTATGCGTCCTCGGCGGCGACCTATGGCGACGGCGAGCAGGGGTTTCGCGACGAGCCCTCGATGGAGGCCCTGAAGAAGCTGCGGCCGATGAACCTCTATGGCTGGAGCAAGCATTTGTTCGACATGGCGGTGGCCGAGCGCGCCGCGCGCGGCGA
>DATCXE010000777.1:0-18225 GCA_036565985.1 Bradyrhizobium sp. | reverse complement strand
TAGGCGCAGCCGGCCGCCGATCGCAGCTTCGCCAGAACGGCGCGCCCGTCGATGCCGTGTTCGCGGCTCGCTTCTTCGACGCTGTGAAACGCCGCGATCGGACAGCCGCCGCAGTTCATCCTGAAATCCAGAAACACCCGTACGGAATCCGGCCAGCGGCTCATCACCTGCGCGACCGTCATGTCCGACGTCAGCGCATTCTTCCTCATGCCGCCACGTCTAGATGCATCACCGCGCGCTTCGTCGTGCGGCAACAAACAGGAAAGCAATTCGGCATTCCGAAAGAAAGTTGCTTTGCAACAAAGAGCGTTTGCGGCAGCCGGCGCATAAGGGCAGCACGGATTTCAGAAGCAGACACCGAAAGGATCGTGTCATGATCACCCGCCGTACCGCATTGCTGGGCGCTGCCGTCGCCGCGCTTGTCGCCACCGCCCCCGCGCTGGCTGCCGACGATCTCAAGCTGCCGCGGCAGGCCGTCGAACTGGTCGCGCCACCCTTTGTGCATCCGCACGAGCAGGCCACCAAGGAAGGCCCCAAGATCATCGAGTTCAAGCTGACGATCAGGGAAAAGGAAGTCGTCATCGACGATGCCGGCACCAAATTCCAGGCCATGACGTTCAACGGAACGATGCCAGCCCCGATGATGGTGGTGCATGAAGGCGACTACGTTGAGGTGACGCTGATCAATCCCGACACCAATAGCATGCCGCACAATATCGACTTCCATTCCGCCACAGGCGCGTTGGGTGGCGGCGCGCTGACCCACGTCAACCCCGGTGAGCAGGTGGTGCTGCGCTGGAAGGCAACGCGCACCGGCACGTTCGTCTATCACTGCGCGCCCGAGGGCATGATCCCCTGGCACGTCGTGTCCGGCATGCACGGCACGGTGATGGTGCTGCCGCGTGATGGGTTGAAGAATCGCGAGGGCAAGCCGCTGCGCTACGACCGCGTCTACTACATCGGCGAGAACGACCTCTACGTGCCAAAGGACGCGAACGGAAAATACAAGAGCTACGACACTCCCGGTGAAGCTTTCGCCGACACCACGGAGGTGATGCGCAAGCTGATCCCCACCCATGTCGTGTTCAACGGCAAGGTCGGCGCGTTGACGGGCAAGAACGCGATGACGGCCAAGGTCGGCGAGACCGTCCTGATCGTACATTCGCAGGCCAATCGCGACTCGCGTCCGCATCTCATCGGCGGTCACGGCGATTACGTCTGGGAAACCGGCAAGTTCATCAACCCGCCGGAGAAGGATCTCGAGACCTGGTTCATTCGCGGCGGCTCGGCGGGGGCTGCGCTTTATACATTCAGGCAGCCCGGCATCTACGCCTACGTCAATCATAACCTGATCGAGGCCGTCGAGCTTGGCGCCACCGCGCACTTCAAGGTCGAAGGCGAATGGAGCAACGATCTGATGAAGCAGGTCAAGCCTCCCGGGCCCATTCTGCCCGGCAAATCCAGCGCGATCGACGCGGTGGTGCAGACCAGGTAACTCCCCTTGCGGCCTGCAGCTCAATCTGCAGGCCGCAACTGCAAAGGAGACCGGCGATGCTGCTCGCCATGAAAATCAAGATCGCGATCACCCTCGCCGCCCTGGCGAGCCCGGTCGCACTCACGGTAGCGCCCGTCAACCATGGCACCGTCGACGCCGGGTTTGCCGGGATCGCAGCCAGGCCGTTTCAGTATCGGGTCGCCGGCGACTTTTCGCGCGACGGCAAGCCGGCCGAAGCTCCGCTGCGCGAGGTGCTGATATCAGGCGGCGTCAAGATCATGACGCGCCAGGTCACATCGGGCGAATATGCGCGCTGCGCCGATGATGGCGCCTGCCCTCGCATCTCCTATGCATCGGGAGCGGCGGATCGTCCGGTGGTCGGCGTGAACTGGCGCGATGCAACGGCCTACGCCGAATGGGTCACGAACAAGACGGGCGTCCTGCATCGCCTTCCGACCGATGAGGAATGGGTGTTTGCCGCCGGCGAGAAAGCCCGCGACGAGGCGCTTCCACTGGCCGATCCGGTCGATCCGGCGCAGGCCTGGATCGCGCGCTATGAGGCTGAAGCCAACCGGGCGCGCCCCTTCGCACTTGAGCCGCAACCGATCGGCACGTTCGGGCGCAACGAGAACGGCCTCAACGATATCGGCGGCAACGTCTGGGAATGGACCAACACCTGCTTCCTGCGCATGACGCTGGAGCCGGCAGGAACGGCGCGGGTTACAAATATCAATTGCGGCGTCCGCGTCGTGCAAGGCGCACACCGGACCTACATGACCGACTTCATCCGGGACCCCCGCACGGGCGGTTGCGCCGCCGGCGTGCCGCCCGCCAATCTCGGTTTCCGGCTGGTGGTCGAGGATCGGAATTGGCCACGGCTTCGCCGAATCATCGTTGCAACCCTCAGGTCGAACTGAAGCCTACCCCGCCGGACTGCGGCGGAGCGAGCGCCTTGCCTGCGACCGCAGCCGATCCCCGATCGATCCAGCCAAACCTTGACCTAGAAATATCTGTTCACAGACTGTTCTTGATCTTCCGAGCACCAGATGCTTGATGTCGCTGCATTGGAAGGGTGGCCGAGTGGTTTAAGGCACCGGTCTTGAAAACCGGCGTGCCTGCAAGGGTACCGTGGGTTCGAATCCCACCCCTTCCGCCAGATGAATTGATTTCATTGAAGAATTTTTCACATAGTCTAATACCCCATGCTCCTGCCGATACACGTCGTTAGGTTACCGCGCGTAGCAAAAAAAGCCCTGCCGCTGCCATTAGGAGGTGTGGAGGGCTACAGATCGGACGAACCGGTCAGTTACTTTTTTTGCGCGGGATCACCCCGCCCTCTTTTTCCCGACGGGACCGCGGCGGCCCGTTGTCGGCTCATCCCCGGCGGTCTCGATGGTGCGAGGGGTAATCGGGACGACGGAAGGGCATCCGGCGACGCAGAATCAAACCTTTCGTCCAGCACTTGTCGCTCGTGTCTGCCGACGGAGGGTCAACACCATTGCAACGCCAAATGCCTATGATCACGAAAAGTGTGTTCGTAGGTTATTCCGACCTCCAGAACCATTCGGCACTGTCCGTTCCCTCCATAGAATGCTCGGCGCCGGCTGACTTCTTACATCTCCGGTCCACCGCGCTCCGAACTGGATTGTGAGGCCTGCGACGACCTTGGGGTGGACAGAGTCCGATGGCTGGCAACAGGGCCCCCAACCATACCGCAGCCTCTGAGATCACTTAGATCGACGTTGTCGCTTCGCTAGGCGGACGCCAATTCCACCGCCGTTCTCCGGAATAACCTCACGGGCCGACCGTCGTGCGGCTGGAAGAACCGAGCCACCCGGTTCACATCGCCATGCGCGTCGGCTCGACCGTGTCGCTGCTGGAAACCGCCACCGGACGCATCCTCGCGGCGTTCCTGCCGCAGGCGACGATCCGCACGGCGCTTCGCGACGGGCTTGATCGCCTCTCCATCGGCTACGATCCGGAGCGCGAGATCGAAGGGCCCGCCGTCGACAAGACCCTCGACGACATCCGCAGCCGCGGCCTCGCCCGGGCGGTCGGCGACCCCCTGCGCGCGTCAACGCCTTCTCGGCGCCGGTCTACGACCACAGCGGCGCCGTCGTGCTGGCCGTCACCGCCATTGGCGCGGTCGGCACGTTCGACGTCAACTGGAACAGCGCCATCGCGAAAGCCTTGACCAACTGCACGAAGGACATTTCCCGGCGGCTTGGCTACGGCGCGATTTCCGGAAAGCCACCAAACGAACGCTAGATCCACGACTCCATCACAGCGCGTGAATTGCTTCAGCGATCCGATCGCGGGTGATCGGCATGTCCCGCACCCGCACGCCCACCGCGCTGGCGACGGCATTGCCGATCGCGGCGGCGACCGGGCCCGCGGCGCACTCTCCGGCGCCCAGCGGCGGCTGATCGGAACGGTCGATCAACCGGATGACCATCGGCGGGCATTCGGAGAATTTGAGGGTCGGGTACTCTGCCCAGCTTCTGGTCAAGATCCCGTCCGCATCCCACCGGACGGCTTCCTTGAGCGTCCAGCTCGCCGCCTGGAAGATGCCTCCTTCCAGCTGGTTTTCGACCGCGTCCTTGTGGACGACGGCCCCACAATCAGCGACGGCGTGGACCTTCGTCAGGCGAACCTCGTCGGTCACTTCCACCGCGACGATCGCGGCAAAGTAGGCGCCCGTATTCTTGTAGCGCGCGAAGCCGACGCCCCACCCGTCCCCATCGCCGCCTGGCGGCCGGCCGTTCCATCCGGCATCGTCCCTCACAGCCTCGATCACGGTCCGCGCGCGCGGATCCTTCAGATGCTTCAGTCGAAACTCGAGGGGATCGACGCCTGCCTTCTCGGCGAGTTCGTCTATGAACGCTTCGATCGCAAAAATGTTGCCGTGCGCCCCGAGCGACCTCAGCGCGGAGGATCGCAAGGGGCCCTGCGGCAGGAGATGGTGCGTGACGCGACGAACGCCGACGCCGTAGAGCGGCACGGCATTCCGGTCGCCCGTTCCGGCCCCCGGAACGACCCGCGGGGCCGATGGCCGATGCGGCTTTGCCAGGGTCCAGGATGCGAGCAGGTTGACGCCCGCGCCGGCGAGCGGACGCGCGAGGTGCGGCGGGCTGAAGACGTCATGGCTCCAGCCGACGATCCGGCCGTCATCGAGCGACGCTTCCAGTTCAACGCGCATCGGCGCGCCGAACGGCGACCAGGTCAATTCGTCGGTGCGGTTCCAGCGAACGAGGACGGGTGCATCGGCCGATCTCGCCAGCAATGCGGCGTCGAGCGCGACGTCGTCGGCGCCGTTGTGGCCGTAACAGCCGGCACCCATCGTATGGATGACGTCGATCTGCTCTGGTTGCAGGTCCAGCGCGCGCGCCAGATTTTCGCGCAGGAAAAACGGACCCTGCGTGTGCGACCAGACGCCGAGCCGGTTATCGCGCCATTCGGCGAGCGCGCAGGAGGGACCGATGGACGTGTGGGCGAGATATGGCCGGGAATAGCTCGCCCGGTGCGTCAGGCCGGAGGGCGGCTCGCCGGAATCCCTGACCACGTCGGTCACCGACAGAGGCGCAACGCCCAGCATCCATCCATTCGCGCCGTCGTCCGCCGGCAATTCGCGCTCGCGTTCCCACTGCGCGATCCCGCGCGCGATTTCGATCGCGTGCTCCGCCAGATCCTCCCGGTCCGCCACGACGCCGACGAAACTGCCGTCGATCACCACCGAACGCACTCCCGGCAGCCGCTCGATCGCCTGCCTGTCGAGCGATTTCAGGCGTTCGAACGGGTGCGACGGCCGCAGCACGCTACCGTGAAGCAGGCCCTCGCGGTCCAGATCGTGAATGAACGCCGCGCCGCTGAACTTTGCCGCCAGATCGAGCCGCTGAAGATCGAGATCGTGGCCAGGCCCCATGAACGTCGGCGGCGGCAACCCGGTCATGTCGCGATCGAGATCGACGGCGGGCTGCAGATCGGCATAGGTGAGACGCGTGTTCGACTCCGCGATGAAGAACTGGCCGTCCTCGACCCGTACCGCATCTCGCGAGGAATTAAGCTGCCGGGCTGCCGCCGTTGCGAACAACTCGCGCGCCACGGCGGCGGCCCACCGCGCGGCCGCGCCGCCCTGCTCGAGCGAAAGACTGCCGGCGGTCAACCCCTCGTCCGGACCGGACCGCGTGTCGCCCGCGACGACGCGAAGATTCGACAGCGGAATGCGCAGTTCGTCGGCCGCCAACGCCGCGATCGCCGTCACGACCCCCTGACCGAGTTCGACCTTCCCGATTCGAAGCGTCACGCTGCCGCGCTCGTCGATCCCGATCCATCGGGACAGGTTCGGATTGGACGTGATGTCCTGCGGGCGCGCGGCATCGCTGCTCATGGGTCAGCCGAACAATGCATCGACGATCCGCAGGATACGGACGTGGGCCCCGCAACGGCAAAGGTGATGCTCGTCGAGATACGCAATGACCTGATCGCGCGACGGCTTCGGCTGCCGCGTCGATAGCCCCTGAAGCGAAACGATGATTCCGTTGATGCAGTAGCCGCATTGACCGGCCTGAAGATCGAGGAACAGGCGCTGGATCGCTCCGGGCTCGTCCCGGCTGCCCAGCCCCTCGACCGTGACGATTGTCTTGCCCGCCGCCGCATCGAGGGAAAGGGTACAGGATTGTGTCGGCACCCCGTCGAGAAGCACGGTACAGGCGCCGCAATCACCCGCCCCGCAGCCGAAACGCGTACCCTTCAGGGCGAGCGGCCCGCGCAAGGCCGAGAGCACCGGCGTGCGCGGCGGAAGACTGACTTCGGCTGGCGCGCCGTTGACGGTGAGGCGCGTTGTGGGACCGTCGGGGCTCATGCCTTGGTCAGTCGTTGAACATTTTTAGACATGATCTTCGTCCTGTCCGGCGCGACCTCTAACCCATCACATCGTGAGCAGCCGTCCGAATCCGCGAACCTGTTCCCTCACGCCCGCCAATCGCAGCACATCCCAGGCCAGCGCCTGGTTGCTCGCGACCACCGGCTTGCCGATGTCGCGTTCGAGCTGATCGATGACGGACGAACAGCGCAAGCCGGTGCAGGAAATGAAGACCGCCTCGGCATCGCTTCGCGCGAGATGCACGCCGGCCCGGTAGACGTCGGCTTCGGTGATCCGGTTGATCGTTCCCGATGCCTGCTTGAAACTGGCACAATCCACGATCGCGAGACCGTTTTGCGTCAAATAGGATGCGACCTCGGCGTTGACGCTGTCGACGTACGGCGTGAGCACGGCGACGCGCCGCATCCCTAGTGTGGCAAATGCCTTCAGGCTGGCCGAGACCGGATCCGTCACCGCAATGCCTTCGCGCACCGCATGAATCCTGGCGGTGACCGCTTCAGGTCCGATAACCATCGCCGCCGAGGTGCAACCGAAAGCCAAGACGTCGAGCTTGCGGCCGGGCAGCAGGCGCCCGGTGCATTCCGCGATACCTTGCTCCATCAGCCGCAAGGAAGGCGGAGTCGTATCCGGTATGCGGGGCAGCCGCGTTGTGTAGACGGCGACGCCGTCGGCCCGAAGGAACTTTCGCAATTCGCTTTCGATGACGCCATCGCTCGCGAGCGCGAGCAGGCCGATGGCCGCTCGACCGGCCAGCGCGTCGTCGAAATCACATGGTAGCGTGTGCCATTCGGCCGGCTTTTCGGCCAACGCAGTTTGCAGCGACATGATCTCAATCCTTCTGCAGCAAGCGGCCAAGCCAAACAGCGATCACGGCCGATTTTCCGGCTCGGGTCTGCGCCAGACCACGTCTCAAGGCGGCACCGATCTCGGCCGGATCGGTGACGTTCTCGCCGTAGGCGCCGGCCGACTCGGCTTCTTTGGCGAAATCCATCGCCGGCTCGAGATAGCCGTCCTCGAAACCCGCCTTGGCGGCGAAACCATCGGGGTACGTCCTGGCCACGGCAACGGTCGCCGTGGTGTAGCTTCGATTCTGGAAGACGACAGTGAGAAATGGCGCGTCGTAGCGTGCCGCGGACCACAGCGCCGCGGTAGGCGAGCCATACATGTAGAAGCCGTCGCCACTGAGCGCGATCACATCGCGCTCCGGCGCCGCCAGCTTGGCGCCCAGCGCAGCGCCCGGCGCGTAGCCGCCACCGCTGCCCGGATTGTGGAAATAGGATCCCGGCCGGCTCAGGCGCAGATAGGGGAAGACGCGGTCGGCCGTGGTGTCGTCGACGACGAGCGAGTTCTCGTCCAGCATTTGCGCGATCTGATAGGCCAGCCACGCCGGATCGATCGGCTTGTTTCCCTTCAGGGCGATTGCATTGTCGTCGACGCTCTTCCTGCGCTCGGCCGAGGCTTCGGCCCAGCGCTTGCGGCGCGCTGCGATCCGCTCGGCCGGCAGCTTCAACCGTTTCACGGCCGCCGTGAGCTGCCGGATCGCCTGCTGCGCGTCGGACGTCACCCGCAGGCTCGCCATGAGCTCGTAGGTCGGAATCTTGTGCTTCACCGGATCGATATCGATGACCGCGACATAGGCCGAGGCATTGGGCGCGTTCGGTCCCGGTATCCAGGGCATTTCGGATTCGATCGAAACCACCACGTCCGCCTCGGCAAGACTGCGTTTCCCCTGGAACAACGGGTGATCGAACGGAAACGGCATGTAGGCCTGCCAGGCGCACTGGACCACGGGAAGACCCAGCAATTCGCACAGCTCGACCAGCGCCGGAACCGTTTCCGGATTCCGGCCCGTGCCGGTCACCAGCATCGGATTCTCGGCGCCGACCAGCCGCTCGGCAATCTCTGTGATGCTGTCCGGATCCGGCGCCGCCGGCTTCGGCACACCAAGTTCGGCGAGCGTCGGGAACGACGTTTCGCCGATTTCGCGATAGACAATTTCGCGCGGCAGGCTGAGATAGACCGGACCGAGCGGCTCCGTGCACGCGACCTGCAAGGCGCGGCTGACCATCAGCCCGGGATTGTCCTGATATTCGAGGCGATGATCCCACTTGGTGTACGCGCGAACGATGCCGTTCTGGTCGAACGTCTGCTGAAGCCAGAAATGCGCGGCATCGCGCGATCCATACATCGATCCGACCGGGCTGGTTGCCGGCGCGCCGGCGGTCATCAGGACCGGGAGGCCGCTTCGCCATGCGGTATGTAGCGCGCAGCCGTGATGCTGGGTGCCGACATCGACATGCGCGGTAGTGACGGCGGGCTTGCCGCTGACCGCGGCGTAGCCGAGCGCGGCATTGAGGCAGGGATATTCGTGCGTCATCAGGATCAGCCGGGGCGCTTTCGCGCCCTTCGCCCGGGCCTTGGCGACCGCTTCCTGATAGAAACCCATCTCAGTTCCGGACGCGAAGAAAAGATGGTCGATCCCGGCGGCGATCATCGAAGCGACGATGGCCTCGCCGACGTCGCGCACCTCGATCTGTCCGGCGGGCGGTACGTTTTTTGATTTATCGAGCATCGCGGCGTTTCTCTCGACTGTAGGATGTTCAGAAGTTATCGGTCGGGCGATCGGGCAGGCAAGGCTGTTCGGTTTGCAATGTCCGCCATCCACGCGTTGATGCAGTGCACATCAAGCCAGCAAAAATGCCGCATCAATAAGCTTGACTAACCGGTTAGTTCGGCGAAAGTTATCGCGACCGGACCGTGGAAGTCAACGGGACAAAAAGCAGCGGAGTTTTCAGGATGGGAATGCGGTTCTTGAGTCTACTGGGTGTCGCCTCACTCATGCTCATGTCACCTGCGATCGCACAGGACCGCTATCCCGAGAAACAGGTCACGCTGATCGTGCCGTTCTCGGCCGGCGGATCGACCGACGTCATCGCGCGCATACTTGCCAAGCACATGCAGGACGATTTCGGCCACCCCGTCATCGTCGAGAACCGCAGCGGCGCCGGCGGCGGCATCGGCAGCGCCATGGCGGCGAAGGCGGCCAAGGACGGCTACACGCTTCTGGTGGCGACCGGCGGTTCGCATGTGACGACGCCGCTCTCTGCCACGACCAAGAGCTTCGACCCCGACAAGGACTTTACGCCGATCTCCCTGATCGCGACGTTCCCGAACCTGCTGGTCGTGCACAAGAGCGTGCCGGCCAACTCGGTCCCCGAGCTGATCGCGTATCTCAAGGCCAATCCGAACAAGATCAGCTTCGGCTCCGCCGGGACGGGAACCGGCTCGCATCTCGGGCTCGAGATTTTCCAGAAGATGACCGGCACCAAGATGACCCATGTTCCGTTCCGGAGCACGGGCGACAACGCGAACAGCCTGCTTGGGGGACACGTGCAGCTGGCGATGGATATCATCGCCGTCATGCTGCCGCAGACCCAGCAGAACGACGGCACGCTTCGTGCCCTGGCCGTCACCAGCAAGACGCGCTCGGAAGTCGCGCCGGAGATTCCCCCGATTTCGGACACCATCAAGGATTTCGAGATCATCTCCTGGATCGGGATGCTCGCGCCGAGCGGAACGCCGCAGCCGATCGTCGACAAGTTGAACGCCGAGGTGAAGCGCATTCTGGCGCTCCCGGAGGTGATCGCGACTTTCAAGCAGATGGCTTCCACCCCCAGCTACACCACGGCGGCGGATTTCAGCGCCTTCCTCGTCAAGGAGCGCGCCTTGTGGGAGCCGGCGATCAAGGATCTGGGCATCCAGAGCGGGAACTGACGCTCCGGCGCGGCCGTCCCGCAATCCATTCCATCTGCGAAAAAGGGCTTGCTCACGATGTCAGTCGTAGAAATCCGTTCGTATGTCGGGGAGCCATCCCGGATCGGCTCCGCGGCCTTCGACCATGTTCGTCCCGTCGACGGCACGGTGATCGGCCGGATCTTCGAGGCCGGAGCCGAGGGCGTGGAAGCCGCGGTCCGGCTCGCCTCGTTGGTCTATCAGGCCAATCGCAAGACGCCCCTTCACCAGCGCGTCGCCTGGCTCCAGGCCGCGGCGGCTGCGCTCACCGCCAACGCCGACGAAATTGCCGCCCTGATCTGCGAAGACGTCGGCAAGCCGATCCGTAGCGCCCGCTTCGAGGTGCGGCGCGGCGCGGACTTCCTCCTCGGATGCGCCTCGGCGCTGTCCCAGATGAACGGGGATGTCCTGCCGCTCGACAGCACCGCGACCGGCGAGGGGCGGTTCGGCTTCACCCGGCGCGTCCCCTATGGCGTGGTCGCCGGCATCACGCCCTTCAATGCGCCGGTCAATCTTCTCGTTCAGAAGGTGGGTCCGGCGATCGCCGCGGGCAATGCGATCATCGTCAAGCCTGCACCGGCCGGAACGCGCACCGCGCTCAAGCTTGCGGAACTGTTCGAGCTGGCCGGCTGGCCCGCGGGTCTCTACATCGTTCTTGCCGGGGACCGCCCGACCGCCGGCGCCCTCGTCGCCCACCCGCTCGTTCGGGCGGTCTCGTTCACCGGCGGCACCGCCGGCGGCGACGCCCTTGCCCGCGCCGCGGGCGCAAAAAAATTCGTGGCCGAACTCGGATCCAATGCGGCCAACATCGTCATGGCGGACGCCGATGCGGCCGATGCCGCGAAGCGAATCGCGGCGGCGGCCTTTGAGGCCAGCGGGCAGCAATGCATTTCCGCCCAGCGCGTTCTGGTCCATCGCTCCATCCTCGAACCGTTTCTCGAAGCGTTCGTGGCGGCGGCAAAGGGCATGAAATGCGGCCGGCCAGACGATCCCACAACCGACATCGGTCCCATGGTGAGCAAGGCCTCGGCCGATCGCGTCATGGCGATGTGCGCCGACGCGATCAAGCGCGGCGCAAGCTACGCGCTGGCGCCGACGCAGCAGCAGGCGCTGGTCACGCCCGGCATCGTCTGCCAGGTGACGCGCGCGGCTCGACTCTGGGAAGAGGAAGTGTTCGGTCCGATCGCGCTGGTCGCCCCGTTCGACACCGTCGACGAAGCCCTTGAGCTCGCCAACGACTCTCCCTTCGGACTGCAAGGATCGGTGTTCACCCGCGATCTCGGCGTGGCTTTCCGTTTCATCGACAGCTTCGACGTCGGCGCCATGTGGATCAACGAAGCCAGCCGTTTTCGGCTGGACCTCTATCCGTTCGGCGGCGTCAAACAGAGCGGCGTCGGCCGCGAGGGTATACGCTACGCGATCGACGAGATGTCGCAGATCAAGTTCATCGGCATCAGGCCCTGACGACGGGACAATGAAGAACACAGCGAACCGGCCGCCTGAACTACCGCGAGAGCTGCGCAGGCTCATGTCGGAGATCGGCCCGCGCTGGAGCGTTAACCGCCCGCAGAACATCGAGACGATGATCGAACGCTTCAGCGAGGTCTTAAGGCAATCCCCGCGCGACGATGTCGCGTCGATGCGCGATGTTACCTATGGAACGCATCCGCGCCAGCAACTCGACGTGTACGGATCCGATCCATCCGGAAGGCGCGCCGTCGTTGTCTTCGTTCATGGCGGCGCCTTCATGGATGGGCACCGCAATCGAACCGATATGGTCTATTCGAACGTGCCGGTCTTTTTCGCTCGCCACGGTATCGTCGGCATCAATGTCGGCTACCGTTTGGGCGGCGACGCGGGTTACCCCGGGGCGACCGACGACATTGCGAGCGCCCTCCGCTGGACGACCGCCCATGCCCGGGACATCGGGATCGATCCATCCCGCATTTTCCTCATGGGTCATTCCGCCGGGGCCGCGCACACCGGCAGCTACGCCTACGACAAGCGGCGACGCCCCCAAGACGCCCCTGCCATCGCCGGCCACATCGTCCTCAGCGGCCGCGTCCGGGCGGAAACGCTGCCCGAGAACCCGAATGGCGAAAAGGTCGCGAAATACTATGGGACGAGCGACGCGGCGCGTTTGGACGATCTCTCGCCGGTCACGCATGTCGATGCCGGCAGCGTTCCGACGCTGGTGGCCTGGGGCGAATTCGAAAATCCGCTGATCGACGTTCATTGCGCCGAGCTGGTTTCCCGCCTCTCGCAGGCCAAGCGGCGCAGCCCGCCGACGGTCTGGCTGCGCGGCCACAACCACACCTCGACCATGGCGCATATCGGCACGGCCGACGAACTGCTCGGCGAAGCCCTGCTGGACTTCGTCGAACATCCCCGCTGACCCGCGATTGCGCCGAACGCGGCGCAATCGCCTGCCCGGCTACGCGTTCTGCGGCGGGATGAATTCCTTCTCGGTCGGAACGAAGTCGTTCGTATAGAGCTGCTGCGGCTCCAGCGGCGTGGTCACGCCGCCATAGGCCTTGAGCACGGACACGGTCGAGGCCCAGTCTTCCGGCGGCATCCAGCCCAGCGGCTTGTTGGCCGACGTCGGAGTGACCCACGTGCTCCACGACAACTGTGCTTCGCGAACCGTGATCGCCGGGTCCGTCGACTCCAGATACTTCTTCACGATCTGGGCCAGTTCGTCGGGGTTGGCGCGGCCGTACAGGAATCCCTTCAAGCTGGCGCGAACGATGGCGCGAATGGTGTCGGTCTCCGAGAGCATGTCCTCGTGCACGATGATTCCGTTGCTCATGCAGACGACGCCGGCGTCCGAGTACCAGAACGGGCGCACCTTCTTCTTGCCGCGGATTTCGAGGCTCGGAATGTAGCCCTGGGCAAATCCGGCGATGGCGGCGACCTGGCCGTTGATCAACGCGGGGCCCGCGCCTGCGCCGTCGACATTGACGACACGGACCTTGGCGGGATCGACATTCGATCCCTTGAGAAACGCCGGAAACTCCTGGAACTGGGCCGATCCCGTCGCGATGCCGACGGTCTTGCCTTCCAGATCCTTCGGAGACTTGACGTCGGATTCGTCGAGCACGATCACGGCTGCGGGGTTGCGGCGGAAGATGGCGCCGACCATTTTCAGCTTGGCGCCCTTCGAGACCGTGTTCCCGACCACGAAGCCGTCGGCGAAGCCGAACTGCGCCGCCTTCGAGGCTACGATCTGTGCCGTATTGCCCGATCCCTTACCTTGCGAGACCGAAACGTCGTAGCCTTCGTCGGCGTAGAAGCCCTTTTCCTTGGCGACGATGAAGCCGGCATTGGGTCCGCCCCAGATCCAGTCGGACTGCAGCGTGATCGGCCGCAGCGATTTCGTCGACTGGGCCCTCACAAGGCTCGGGAGCGCAAACGCCGCGCCTGCGGCGGCACCGGATGCGAGAAATTGCCGTCGCGTGGTCTTGCCGTTCCGAAACATCTTCCCACTCCTCGCTTGCGGATTTCTGCGAATTATTGCTCGACTTTCCTCAAAGTCAATGCGGCTAACTAACCAGTCTATCAATGACGCCGCGCACGCTTTGAGCACCCCCTCTGAGCGGTTTGGGCGCAAAATGCTCCCGATTTGACCGCGGTCCCCCACGACCGGCGCGGTCGCATAGCCGGGTCAATCTGTCCCGGGCGCATCGCCGCCTACCCTGGCGAATTCTCGCGCCTGGATTGCGCAGCCTGCACGAGACGCCAGATCCGATCGGGCGAGAGCGGAAGTTCGAGCGGCTGAACGCCGTAGGTCTGAAGCGCCGCCGCGACGGCATTGGCGAGGATTCCGCCCACCGGAATGGTGCCGCCCTCACCGGCGCCCTTGGCGCCGAGCGGGTGATTCGGCGAGGGGCGCAGCTCGATCGATGAAGAGCGGATGTTGGGAAAGTCGGTTGCCAGCGGCACCAGGTAGTCCGCGAGCGAACCGGACAGCATCTGCCCGTCCTCGTCGTAGACGAAATGCTCGAGCAGCGTGCCGCCGAGGCCCTGCACGATCGAGCCGATCGCCTGGCCATGCAGCGTCAGCGGATTGATGATGCGCCCGGCGTCCTCGATCGCGACGTAGTCGACCACATCGATGTGCCCGGTCTCGGCATCGACCGTCACGTGCGCGACGTGCGTGCCGTAAGTGTAGGTATGCTTGTTGTTGTGAAACGTCGCCTCGAATGCGATGCCCTTGCCGGCAAGCTCCCGAAGACCGACGGATCCGCCATGCTCAGCGACGACGCGGCCGTTTTCATAGCGGACGTCCTTGTCGGAGCATTGCAGCAGGCTGGCGCCCGCCTGCTTCATCTGCGCCTTCACCTCGGCGGCCGCCAGCAATACGGCATTGCCGCCCATCACGGTCGAGCGCGAGTGGTAGGAGCCCCACCCCTCTTTCACATACGTCGTCGAACCGTGGAACACCTTGAACGCCTCGAACGGCAATTCCATTGCGTCGGCCGCGATCTGCGTCAGGATCGTCTCGACGCCTTGTCCGACGGCGGAAGAGCCGACATATAGCGAGACTTTGCCGTCCTCTTCCAGCACCATGCGCGCGCTTTCGCGCGGGCCCGCGGCGCCGCCTTCGACGAAACATGCGACGGCGAGACCATGGTAGCGGCCGTCGACAAGCTGCCCCTGCAAATGCTGCTTTTCGGCCCATTTCGCCTTGGCAAGACAGAGATCGAGGACGTGTTCGTAAGCGCCGCTGTCCAACTCGCTGACGACCGGATTGGGCGTGACCGACGGAAAGGCCCGTGGCAGTTCGTCTTCCGTCAGGAGATTGCGGCGGCGAAATTCGACACGGTCGATCCCGAGATCGTCCGCCGCCAGTTCGAACATGCGCTCGCGGAAGAAGTCGGCCTCGAACCTGCCGGGACCGCGATAGGTGCCGGACGGCGACTTGTTGGAGGCTACGACCGCGACATCGGCGCGATAGACCGGAATGCGATACGGCCCCGGCGCGAAAAGTCCGACATTGCGCGGCGCGATCGTCGTCGAGGTGCGGAAATACGCGCCGACGTTCATCTGCATCTCGGCCCGCAACGCAATGATCCGGCCGTCTTTTTCGCAGGCCAGCGTCAGGTCGCAAGCGACGTCGCGGGCGTGCGTGACCGCCAGCAGATGCTCGCGGCGGTCCTCGATCCACTTGACCGGACGGCCCAGCTTCCGGGCCGCGAACGGAACCAGGAAGTCTTCCGGGAAGAACTCGCCGCGCACGCCGAAGCTGCCGCCGGCGTTGCCTTCGATCATCTCTACCTGCTCTTCCGGCAGTTCGAGCATTCCGGCCAAAATCTTCCGGTTCGCGAACGGCACCTTGGTAGCGCCCCACGACCGCATGCGCGCTTCGGCGGCATCCCATTCGGACACGACGCCGCGCGTTTCCATCGTGATGCCGGTGTGCCGGTGCACATAGAGCCGCTCCCGGCGCACATAGGGCGCATTGTCGAACGCGCCGTCGATCTCGCCACGTTCCATGACGTAGTCGAATATTTGGTTCGAACCGTGCATCTCGAAAAGCAATTTGTCGCCGGCCAGCGCGGCCTCGATGCTTGCCGCGGCCGGCAGCATGTCGATGTCGACGTCGATCAGTTCGAGCGCGTCTTCCGCGATCGCCGGCGTATCCGCGATGACGATCGCAATCGGTTCGCCGACGAAACGTACCTTGCCGTCTGCGATCACTGGCTGACGGAAGGGGTCCATCCCCTCGTGCGGAAAAAGGCGAACCGGAATCCGCGGCACGGTCTCGCCGAGGTCCGCGGCCGTATAGGCGGCGTGGACGCCTGGCAGCGCCAGGGCGGCGCTCACATCGACGTTGTTGATGCGGCCATGCGCGACCGAGCTGCGCAGGATCGCGGCATGCAGCATGCCGTCGCGATGGACGTCATCGACATAGCTGCCTTCGCCGCGGAGCAGCTTGAAATCTTCGACGCGTTCGATCGGCTTTCCGACGAGGGCGGCGCGCGCGTTCACGATTGCACCGCCTTGTCTTGATAGGCGGATCGCGCTTCCATCACCGATTTCACGATCGAAATATAGCCGGTGCAGCGGCAGAGATTCCCGGACAGGACGTCGCGGATGCGCTCCTCATCCGCCTCCGGCTCCTTCGTCAGCAAGGCGTGCGCCGTCATCAGGATCCCGGGGGTGCAGAAGCCGCATTGCAGGCCGTGGTGCTTCCGAAACGACTTCTGCAGCGGGGTCAGGTCTTCATCGCTCGACAGGCCCTCGACCGTCATGACGGCCTTGCCGGCCACCTGCACCGCAAGCGTCAGGCAGGAGCGAACCGCCTCGCCGTCGACGATGACGGTACAGGCGCCGCATACGCCATGCTCGCAACCGATATGGGTTCCGGTTTGCCGCAGCTCGTGACGGATGCAATCACCGAGCGTCAGTCGCGGCTCGACGTTGACCGACACCGGCTCCCCGTTGAGTTCGAATTCAACCGGCAACTCCACGCGAACCTCCCTCAATCCTTCCGGCGTCCTGCAATGCGCGCGCCGTCAGCGTTCCCACCAATGCCTTGCGGTAGTCGCCCGCCGCATGGATGTCCGTGTTGGGATCGACGGACTCCGAGGCCGCGATCCGGGCCCGGGCGATCAGTTCGTCATCGAGGCGCTTGCCGTTCAACAACTGCTCCACCGCGGTGAGGCGCATCGGCGTTTCCGCCGCGCCGATCACGCCGACATGAGCGTCGCTGATCTTTCCGTCGTCGAGATCGAAGAACACGGCGACCCCGGCGATCGCGAAATCGCCGCGCCGCCGCGCGAATTCATGGAACGACCAGCGGCGTCCTTGCGGCCATTTCGGAAATCGCACCTCGGTGATGATCTCGTCGGGCTGCAGCGCCGTCTCCAGCGCCGCCTCGAAGAAGTCTTCGGCCCGGATGACACGTTCACCGGATTTGCCGGTCGCAATGATCTCGCAATCGCAGACCATGGCGACGCCGGGCATTTCGGCGGAAGGGTCGGCATGGGCAAGGCTGCCGCCGACGGTGCCGCGGTTGCGGATCTGGTAATGCGCCACGTGGTCGATCATGTATTGGAACAGCGGGTGCGCGACCGCCAGGCGCTCGTCCTGCTCGATCTGGCACCAACGCACGCGCGAGCCGACCCGCAGGCCGTCGGGTGTCAGCCTGATCTCGTCGAGGCCTTTCAGCTTCTGGATGTCCACTAGCAGCGACGGATAGGCCATCCGGAAAGCCAGCAACGGAAACAGGCTCTGCCCCCCGGACAGGACCTTGGCCCCTTCGTTGGCATTCAGGAGTTCGATCGCCTCCTCCAGCGAGGTCGGACACGCATAGTCGAAATTCGGCATTTTCATCGGGAAGATCCAGTCGTCGCCGGAATACGCGGTAACAGCAAATAGGATTCGTGGTCCGGACCGCTCAGGACGGTGGTGCGGCCATCGAACTCGCCGCGGGGCCGATCCTGCTCGCTGTTGTGCAGGATCCTTCCCGACACGCCCGGCGCCTCGTAATCCCGTCCCTGAATGGTCAGCGCCAGCCGATGACCGGGCGGGCAGACGATGCTGGTGGGCCATATCTCGACGTCGAGCCGATACGGCTGCCCCGGCTCCAACTTCTGTATCTCATCGTGCGCGTGATAGGGGCGATATGCGGTCGTCATGGCCTCGTCCAGCTTGCGATGCGAAGCCCGCAGCCAACCGCGCGTCACCGGCTCGGTGTCGCTGGCGCCCGCAAAGACGATCTCGCGACCGTCGGGCGCGAACAGGCGCAGCGTCGCGAAGATGTCGGCGTCCGTCGTCGTCGATGCGATCCAGATCCTGGCCATCAGCGGACCGGTGAACTCGGTCGGCGTCTGGAACGGCTCGGTGAAGAAGGTGACGCCGTCGCCCATCGCCAGGAATGTCGTGCTGGCCGCGGTCGACGGCGCAGCCGGGTTGAGCGAGCGCTGTCCGGCATTGAGATGATAGCGGGTCCAGTCCGTCCGCGCGAGCGGCCACTCGTATTCGTCGCGGGCAACGGCGCCATCCGCGCCCCTGATCTCCAACCGGATCGGCGGCTCCGATAGCCAGCCAT
>DATCXE010000394.1:0-2746 GCA_036565985.1 Bradyrhizobium sp. | reverse complement strand
TAGCCGATCGCGCCGAGCACGAGATCGGTGTGTTCGCCGAGCGTCGGCGGGCGTGTCACGATTTCGCCCGGCGTCTCGGACAGCCGCACCGCGACGCGCGCGGTCGGCGCGGGGTTCGGCAGGCCCGGATATTCGACGTCCTGCATGAAGCCCGCGGCGCGGATATGCGGATGTTCCAGCGCCTGTTGCGGGCTCAGCACGGGGCCGGCGGGTATCATCGCCTTGCCGAGCGTATCGAGCGCTTCCTGCGTGGTGCGCTCGGCGCACCAGCGCGCCATCCGTTCGCTGATGAGAGGCCCATTGTTGCCGCGCTTGAGGTCGTCGCCGAAACGCGGATCCTGCAGCCAGTGATCCTCGCCCATCAATCTGGCCCAGCGGATGAACAGCGGGTGTCCGGTGACCTGGCACAGCACCCAGCCGTCCTTGGTGCGGTAGATGTCGACGGGCGCCGCGGTCTGTCCGAGATTTCCGGTCGGCACGCGATTGGCCGCGATGACAGCCTGTTCGATCAGCGTGGCATTGGTGAAGGAGAGCGCGGTCGCCAGCAGCGCGCCCTCGACGACCTGTCCGCGCCCGGACTTGCCGCGCTCGATCAGGGCGGCAAGCGTGCCGAAGGCGCAATGCAGCGCCGTTCCGAAATCGACCCAGTTCACCGCAGCCCTGTAGGGCGGATCACCCTTGCCGGTCATGTAGACCGCGCCCGACATCACCTGGCCGACGCCGTCGAAGCCGACGCGGTCCGACCACGGTCCCGGCCCGCCGAACGCGGTCGCCGTGGTCAGGATGATGTCCGGCTTGATCGCCTTCAGCGATTCATAGTCGAGCTTCATTGCGCGCAGCGTCTGCGGCGGCAGGTTGGCAACGACGACATCTGATGTGGCAACCAGCCGGCGCATCACCTCCTGCCCCTCGGGCTTCATCGGATCGAGCGTGATGCACTTCTTGTTGCGGTTGACCTGCAGGAACAGCGCGCCCTCGCCGCCTTCGCCGACCGGCGCCACGAAGCGATCCTCGCTGCCGTCGCGCTTCTCGACGCGGATGACCTCCGCGCCGAATTCCGCCAGCAATGTCGCGCAATACGGCCCCGCGATATAGCGCCCGAAATCGAGGACGCGGACGCCTTCCAGAACTCCCCCCATCGATCCATCCCCTTTTTCTTGCGACGCTTGTCGCGGATTTGCCCACCACGTTACAGGGAACGGCTTGCGGGGCAAGGTGCGGAACGGGTGGCCCGCAAAGCGTGGTCTGACCCACGGCGGAATATTCTTTATTCCGGAAAAACCACGTCGGCGATCACGGGAAGATGGTCCGAATACATCCGCGCCTTGCGATCGGTCCAGGCCGAGCGGATCACGCCGTCGCGCGACACGTAGATCCGATCCAGCCGCATCAGCGGAAACAGGGCGGGAAACGTGCGCAGCCGCGTCCGGACCGGACAGGTCTGCGCCAGTACGCCCCGCACCGACCTGACCCAGAACCAGTCGTTGAAGTCGCCCATCACGAACGTTCGCGTCGGTTGTACCAGATCGACCAGCGCATGCGCCTGGGCGTGCCTTTCATGGATACTCAGGCCAAGATGCGTCGCAACGACCCTCACCTCGCCTGCGACATCGGACACGATGCGCGCGGAAATGGCCCGTCGCGGCTCGCGCTCCCGATACGACACGTCGACGACCTCAGGCGGTTCGACGAAAGGCCAGCGGCTGAACAGCGCCTGGCCGTAATCGCCATCCCTGGTGACGATCGACCGGGCGTCGATGCGATGATCGCCGACGGCCTCGGCCAACCGCATGAACGGATCGTCGTTTCGTCCGCGCGAGTCGACCTCCTGCAGCGCGACCACGTCGGGCGACCAATGGCGGATCAGCGAACAGATGCCGTCGAGATCGAATTTCGGATTGAGGTTGAATGTGCCGTGAACGTTCCACGTCATGATGCGGAGGCTGCCGGTCACGTCCTTCGTCCCACCAGCCACGTCACCAGGAACTGTGCGCCGAGGCACACCGCGATCCAGGCAATGATGGCAAGGCCTAGCAGCAGCACATTCGCCCATGAAGCATTGCGCGCCAGATCGGCGATCTGGGCGCCTAATGCCGCCATCGCAATGATGCCCGGCATCGAGCCGAGCGCCGTTCCAAGCATGTAGTCCCGCAGGCGCAACTTGCTGGCGCCTGCGACAACGTTCACGATCGAAAACGGGGCGATCGGCACCATGCGGATCATGGCGACGGCGACGATTCCCTTGCCGATGATGCGGCTCTGGACCCGCAACGCGCGGCGCCCGAGCAGCCGCTGCAGCCGCGCCTGACCGAGCACCCGGCCAATCCCGAACAGAACGAGCGCACTGAGCAGCACCCCAGTGCCGGCGGTGACGAACCCCAGCCATGGGCCGAGCGCCGCGGCCGTCGCCGCGATCAGGACGACGACCGGAAACATTAACAGACCACCGATGACGAACGCGGCGATCGCCACCAACGGCGCAACATCCGATCGCGAAATCACTGACGACACGAGGCCAATGTCGGTGAAATCGCTCAGCGAGGTGTACCGCCAGACCAGCGCGAGACCGCCGAGCGCCGCGGCCAGTCCGCACGCGGCCAGGATCGTTCGCGGGGTCCACATGCGATTGGCGGTTCGCTCGAGATCGAGAGGCTCCTTGGGATCCGCTACGGGCTGCACGACGCTGGCGAGCCCGGCGATCCGGCTGCCAGGGTCGATCGGCTGCAGCGACTTCTCTCTGTTATCC
>DATCXE010000382.1:0-3390 GCA_036565985.1 Bradyrhizobium sp. | reverse complement strand
GATCTCCGCGAGGCAATGCGTGCCGACTGGCCGGGCGAGAAGGCCGCCAACGTGCTGCGCGTCGATGGCGGCATGACCGCGTCGGACTGGACCATGCAGCGGCTCGCCGATCTGCTCGACGCGCCCGTCGATCGCCCGATGATCCAGGAAACCACCGCACTCGGCGCCGCCTATCTCGCCGGGCTGAATGCCGGCGTCTATCCCGAGCCGGCAAAGTTCGCCGACAACTGGCGGCTGGAGCACCGCTTCAAGCCGGCGATGAGTGCAGCGACAAGAGAAAGAAAGCTGGCCGGCTGGGCGAGGGCGGTGAAGGGCGTGCTGGCGAGCGACGAGGGGGAATAGCAGGGCATGCTTCTCCCCGATGGCCACTCCGACGTTCCCGCCGGCAAGATCGCCGCCGTGGTCACGCATCTCGAAATGACTGCGCGTGCCGCGCCGCGTCCCGATCCCGCGGGCGCGTGGTCGCTGCGCCAGGTGGAAACGCCGCCGCTCGACTGGTTTCGCAATCTCTATCGCCGAGTCGGTGAACAATGGTTGTGGATCTCAAGGACGCGGATGTCCGACGCCGAATTGGCCGCGATCGTTCAGTCGCCGCCGGTGGAGATCTACGCACTGGGGCACGAGGGCCGCGACGAAGGCCTGCTCGAACTGGATTTCGCGAGTCGGGGCATTGCGAAATCGTCTCTTTCGGAGTCACTGAAAAACTTGTCGGAACCGGCGCCGGCCGCTGGCTGATGAACCGCGCGCTGGAAATCGCATGGTCGCGGCCGGTTACGCGCGTCTGGCTGCATACCTGCACATTCGACCACCCCGCCGCACTCGCCTTCTACCAGCGCTCGGGCTTTCGTCCGTTCCGCCGGCAAGTCGAAGTGGTGGACGATCCGCGGCTCGATGGAACGGTTCCACGCGATGTGGCGAAGCATGTGCCGATCATCGGGTGATGCAATCGAGCGTCCCGAACATCGCCTGTCATCCCCGCGCAGGCAGGGGATCCAGTATTCCAGAAAAGTTGCGATCGAGCCGCGATGCCGCCGCGTACTGGATACTCCGCCTTCGCGGAGTATGACGCTGCGTGGTGGGGTTCGCCGGGGCATCTCTCACAAAACGCCTCCTGCTTTGCCCGCGCCGGCTCCCGCTTTCGCGGGGTACGACAGTCGATTACACTAGCTACTACTTCCGTCCGAAGTAGTGGTGACCTCCAATGTTCCTGATCGGCCAATACGACTCCCCGTTTGTCCGCCGCGTCGCCATCGCGATGCGGCTCTATGGCTTCGCCTTCGAGCACAGGCCGTGGTCGACCTTCGGCGATGCCGACAAGATCGCGCCGTATAACCCGCTGCGGCGGGTGCCGACGCTGGTGCTCGATGACGGCGAGGCGCTGATCGAGAGCGCGATGATCCTGGATTATCTTGACGATCGTGTCGGTCCCGAGAAGGCGCTGATCGCGCGCAGCGGCGATGTGCGGCGTCAGCATTTGCGGATTTGCGCATTCGCAATGGGCCTTGGCGACAAGGCCGTCAGCCTGCTGTACGAGCGCGTGCTGCGGAAGGACAGGCAACTCGATCTCTGGGTCGATCGCTGCCGGTCGCAGATCTCAGGCGTGCTCGCGTTGCTGGAAAAAGAACGAGCTGCCGTCAAGACGCCATACTGGTTCGGCGATGGCATTGGCCATGCCGATATCGCGGTCGCCTGCGTGCTGCGCCTGACCGGCGAGGCGCATCCGGAACTGATCGGCGGGCGCTATCCGGCGCTGAAAGCCCATTCCGAGCGCTGCGAGGCGCTGCCGCCGTTCCAGGAAATCGTGCAGCCGCTGGCGCCGCCGAAGGGGTGAGAATACGGCAACTGTATCCGCCGTCATTGCGAGGAGCGCAGCGACGAAGCAATCCATTCTTTCTTCGTGTCGAGGGATGGATTGCTTCGCTTCGCTCGCAATGACGCGGATGGACCGGGCGAAGCACGAGGCAGGCTACTTCTTCCGCATCGCCTCCGGCGTGTCCGGTTGCGCCAGCGGATGCGCCCTGGCGAACTCAGGCAGCGCCATCGCGGTTTCGAAGATGCGCTTCACGGTAGGCCAGGTCGAAAGGTCGATCTGCTGGGTGATCGCTGCGGTGACGTGGCCGACCATGCAGATATCGGCCATTGTCGGCGCGTCGCCATGGCAGAAGCGGGAAGTGTCCTTGTGGCCGGCAAGGTGTCCCTCCAGCGCAGCCAGCGTTTCGACCGTCCAGTGCCGCCGCCACGCCGCCTGCTGCGTGTCGCGCAGATTGAGTTCGTGGTCGAGATAGCGCCGCACCCGCGGCGTCAGCAGCGGATGCCCCTCGCAGGCCACCATCAGCGCCAGCGCGCGGACGCGGGCGCGGCCGGCCGGATCGGCAGGCAGCAAAGGCGGCGACGGATATTTCTCGTCGAGATATTCGAGGATCGCCAGCGACTGGAACAGCGTGGTGCCGTCGTCCTCCACCAGCGCCGGCAGCGCCATCTGCGGATTGACGCGGCGATACTCGGCCTCGCGATGCGCGTTGGCATCGATGTCGACGAACACGACGTCGACAGGGACATTTTTCAGATTGAGCGCGATCCGCACACGAAAACTCGCCAGCGATCGCCAGAAGGAGAAGAATTTCATGGGACGCACTCCACTGGTGATGCGCGGGCTTGACCCGCGCATCCATCAATCTGCGAAAGATTCATGCGAGAAGATGGATCACCGGGTCAAGCCCGGTGATGACGGCGCTATTGCGCGGCGACCGCTTTCTTACCCTCCCCCTCCAGGGGAGGGTAAGAGATCAGGCCCCGACTGCCTTCTTCCGGTACGCCAGATGCACGGCGCAGGTGCACCCCGGCGGATGCGAGGCGACATCGTTGGCGGGAACGGCTGCCATCGGCGCCGGCTCCTTCGTGGGAATGTAATTCAGCACCGGCGCGAGCCAGCGCTCGGTCTCGGCGACGCTCATGCCCTTGCGCGCGGCATAGTCCTCGACCTGGTCGCGTTCGATCTTGCCGACGCCGAAATAGAAGCTTTCGGGATGGGAGAAATAAAGCCCTGATACCGACGAGCCCGGCCACATCGCAAAGCTCTCGGTCAGCTTCACGCCGGCGGTATTCTCGGCATCGAGCAGGCGGAACAGCGTCGCCTTCTCGGTATGATCCGGCTGTGCGGGATAGCCGGGAGCCGGGCGGATGCCGGCATATTGTTCCAGGATCAACTGATCGGCGGCCAGCGCCTCGTCTGGCGCGTAGCCCCAGAACTCCTTGCGGACGCGCTGATGCATCCGCTCGGCAAAGGCTTCCGCGAGGCGGTCGGCCAGCGCCTTGCACAGGATCGAGGAGTAGTCGTCATTGGCGTTCTTGAAGCGGTCGGCGACCACGTCCTCGCCGATCCCGGCCGTG
>DATCXE010000371.1:0-4910 GCA_036565985.1 Bradyrhizobium sp. | reverse complement strand
GTCAGCGTGCCGTGATTGCGCAGCAGCATGTGGTTCTTGTTGCCGAGATCCTTCTGCAGCCGCGGGCGTTCGTCATGGTCCAGCGCGATGCCTTCGTAATCGTGATAGGCGAGGTCGTGGGTGACGAACTGCGCCGTCTGGTTCATCGGCAGCAGGCCTTCCATGCAGCTTGCCACCGCCGTTCCGTCCGGCGTGTGCAGGTGAAGCACGCAGCCGGCGTCCTCGCGCACTTCGTGGATGGCCGAATGAATGGTGAAGCCTGCCGGATTGATGCTGTATTCGCTCTCGCTGAGCTGGTTGCCGTGCAGATCGACCTTGACCAGGCTCGATGCGGTGATCTCCTCGAACATCAACCCGTACGGATTGATCAGGAAATGATGGTCGGGGCCCGGAACGCGCGCCGAGATGTGGGTGTCGACCAGATCGTCCCAGCCGTACAGGGCCACGAGGCGATAGCAGGCGGCGAGGTTGACGCGCTGGTTCCACTCGGCGTCCGTCATGCCGGAGTGGATTTCCTTCAGGCGAGTTTCTGCTGGTGACATGACTGTTTCTCCCAAAGGTTGTTGATTTTCGGGAGCAAGCCTAGCCCTGCGCCGGGATGGCAGCAAGGCAACCGGCCCGGGTAGCAGTCATGCCGTTGCCGGCTACGGCGCCGGGATCGCCAGCAGGGTCGAGATACCGCGGCCGCGGATATCGTAGACGCGCGCGAAAACGACGTCGTCGCGCTTGATCTCCACCATGACCGGCGCGGTGAGGCCCTTGCAGTAGAATTCGCCGAGCGTCATCGCGAAATCCGCCGACTGGCTGTCCCAGCCGATCGTGAATTCAGGGCCGAGGGCCACCTGCGCCGGACGCTGCGGGCCGCACACCGCGACCTTCCATTTGCGTCCCTGCGGTGGCGATTCCTGTCGTTCGACCAGTTCTTCGCGCAGGCCGTCGGAGGCCTGTTTCAGCGCCAGCCCCCAATAGTCCAGCATGAACAGGCTGTCGGCGGAGCGAACCGTGCCGGCGATGTGATTGAAGTGGGTGTATTCGTAGGGATGCAGCCGGATCATCTCGCTGAGCGGCAACAGCAGGCCGAACGAGAACACCGCTATCGCCGCCGGTTGCCAGCGGCGGTGATTGTCCTTCAGCCAGTCCATGGTCCAGGCGAACGCGGCGCCGGCGAGCACCGTCATCGGCGGGATGACGAAAACGAAATGCCGGATGCCGTTATAGAGCGCCGGGCGCTTCACCATGGCGATCACCAGCGGCAGCGTGGCGGCCATCGTCAGCATCAAAAGGATGGTCTTGCGGCGCGAGGGCATATCCGTGCGCGACAGCGACATGAAGGTGACGACGATGGCGGTAAACAGCAGCGCCAGTAGCACTTCGGGAAGCTGCAGGGCGAACAGTGTCGGCAGATACGACCACGGCATGTCGGGAACCGACACCAGCGCGCCGTCGAACATTTCCTTCCAGGGCTTCTCGAAGAAGTGCGAAAAATAGGTCAGCGCCTGCAACGGGTTTCCGGGCTTGATGATCGACCACGGCCACACCAGCCCCATGATCAGGTATCCGAGGACCAGTCCTGGCAGCAGCACGTAGACGACATGACCGAAGCGATGGATGGCCTTGCGCGTCCCCTGCGTGCGGACTTCCTCGATCAGCAGGGGCAGGAAGCCCACCATCGCATAGACCAGCGCCAGCCCGCCGAGAATCCGGCAGCCGATGGAGAGTCCGGCGCCGAGGCCGATGATCAGGACGGTCCGCGGCGAGGGCTCGGGATATTCGTCGGCCAGACGCACGAGGCCCAGCATCAGGATCACCATCGAGACGGCAAACGGCGCATCCTTCGGGTTCATGAACATATGCCCGTAGAAGGTCGGGCACAGTGCGAGCAGCAGCAGCGTCGCGAGGCCCGCAAGCGGGCCGCCGACGCGCCGCGCCAGCCGCCACGTCACCGCAAGGCCGATCAGGCCGACGACGGCGCCGAGCAGGCGGCGGGTTTCGAACAGTTCCAGCGGAATGATCTTGTGCAGCAGCGCCGCGGCCATGTCGAAGCCGCCGCCGTACATATAGAGATTGGCGAACGATAGCGCGGCGGTGTCCGTGAAACCGGAACCGAACATGCGCAGCAGAAGGTCGGCGTATTCGGCGTGGGTGTAGTCGTCCCAGCCTAATCCGTAGTCACGAAAGGTCAGGCCCGCGACCAAAGTGACCGCGGCCAGCACGAAGACGGCAAGGTCGTCGCAGGTCCGCTCCACCGAGCGCCGCGCAGGCGTATCGAGGGCAGAAGTCGTGATCGATGACATGGTATTGGTAACCCGGCGTGTCCCCTATGGCCCAACTACGGAACTCTTGAGCCTCATTCCCCGGTACCCATATAGCGTAGTTCCATTACCAAGTAATTGGGAATTGCGGCGTAATGCCCTGATGCAATGCAACAAAAGGGCAATAAATAGTAGACGTAGAACTACGGCCGGGCCGCTGAACGGGACCTGAATGATACGGTCCGCCCGCGCCAGCAAACATCCATGCGGGCAACGTTTTGTTGCGGAACGCTGTGCTCAATTGCCGGTTGGCGATGCACACAATATGACGGTATCGTGGCATGGGCGGTTTGCGAGCTTCTAGGACGCGGCTGCGGGGGTTGGTTCGATGATGTTTGTGATGTTGGTCGTCGGCATCGGCCTTGTTTTGGCGGGCCTGCTGGCGATCGGCTTTGGAATTCCGATCAAGGAATTCAGTACCGGCAACACCCTCATCGTCACCGGCGTGATGGGCGTTTGCACCGGCGTGATCACGTTCGCGCTCTGGGTCGCCGTCAGGGAATTGAGAAGCATCGCGCGCAGGCTCGGCCCGGGCGCGGCGCAGACGCACGACGAAGCGGCGATCAGGCCCGTCCTTGCTCCAGGCGAAAGCGCTTTCCCGTCCGGCCGCGACCAGCCGGTCGCGGCGCAGGCGAACAGCGCGCCGCCCGTCAGCCCGCCACCGTGGCAGGATGAGGATGTCCTGCGCGATCATCCGATTCCCGAGCCGATGTTCCCCGAAGACACGGTGCCTCCAGCACCGCCGACTCCCAAGCAGAAGCGCAACCTGTTCTTCTCGACGTCGCGGAAAGAGCGCGAGCGGGCGCAGAGGACCAGCGAGCCGCTGTCGCTGGACATGCTGTCATCGGACCTTCGCCCTGGCCCGCCGGCGACCGAGCCGTCCGAGCCGCAACCCGCGCCGTTCAACGATGGATGGACCAGAGCGGATCGCGCGAGGTCCGGCGAAAGCTCGCCGTCGCGGCGTGGCCCGCGTGCGCCCCTGGCGTTCGATGAAGGCAACGCCGGAGCGTCCCGAAACGAGGATCAGCCGGCGGTGACGATCCTGAAGTCGGGCATCGTCGATGGCATGGCCTATTCGCTCTATTCCGACGGCTCGATCGAGGCCCAGATGCCGGAGGGGCTGATGCGCTTCGCCTCGATCGACGAACTGCGTGCACACCTTGATAAGCGGGCCTGACCGGGGAATACTTGCCGCGAAGGCCATATCGAAAATAAAACGCCGACTTCTTGTCAGATTCCCGGTAATTCGTTCATAATCGTCAAGTGATACTTCAAGTCGTCATAGATTCCGCTGGTGTATAGCCGCGGCCGGATACTGTCCCAATCGCAGCCGCCGATACTGCATTCTCGATCCAGGAAGGTTGAGCCATGACCGATTCCGCCGGCAAGACGACCGTCGAACTGACCGCCAATATCGTTTCGGCCTATCTCAGCAACAACCCGACGCAGGCGTCGGAAATTCCGAACCTCATCAGCCAGGTTCATGCCGCGCTGCTGCGGGTGTCGACCGGCCGCGTCGACGCGCCGCTGGAACCGGCCAAGCCGGCGGTATCCGTGAAGAAGTCGATGACGCCCGAATATCTGGTCTGCCTCGAGGACGGCAAACGCTTCAAGTCGCTGAAGCGCCATCTGCGGACGCAGTACAACATGACGCCCGAGCAATACCGTGACAAATGGGGGCTGCCGCCGGACTATCCGATGGTTGCGCCGAACTACGCCGTGGCGCGCTCGCAACTCGCCAAGAAGATGGGGCTCGGCCAGCAGGCACGGAAGCAGAAGTAATCGTCATTGCGAGCGCAGCGAAGCAATCCATCTCGCGGCTTAAAGAAAGAATGGATTGCTTCGCTTCGCTCGCAAAGACGGTGTCCCCCAATAACGGCCTCTACGAGGCCGCCGCGAGCGCCTCTCGCGCATCGAAGCGGATGCGCTCGACCATGGACCGCAGGCCGTTGGAGCGCTGCGGCGTCAGGTGCTCGCGAAATCCGAACTCGTCGAATACCGCAAGCGCATCGGTCGCCAGGATCTGCTGCGGCGTGCGGCCGGAATACAGCGTGAGCAGGATGGCGATAAGGCCGCGCACGATGTGGGCGTCGCTGTCACCGAGATATTTCAGGCGCGGTTCGCCGTCGCGGCTTCGATCGATCTGCCTGGAGAGCCAGACCTGGCTGACGCAGCCGTTCACCTTGTTTGTGGCGGAATGCTCCGCCTCCGGCATCGGATCGAGCGTGCGGCCGAGTTCGATGACGTACCGGTAACGGTCGTCCCATTCCTCGAGCAGTTCGAAATTGTCCCTGATCTCGTCGATCGTCATCGTCGTCCGCATCCAATCCCAAGGCGTATATATAGGATGCGGATTGGTCGAAAGCGACGAAAATGGAACCGGTTCCGTGGCCTTATTTTGAACTATTGCGCCGCCAGGCCCCGGTATTCGACCGCCATATCGTCATCCGTCAGTGTTTCGCGGGGGGACGCGTCCGCGGCCGCAGCCTCTGCGTCCACGCCACCGATCGAGTTGGTATGATCGGGTGATTTCTTGTCGGCGATGATCTTGTACAACTGGCGGGCGCCGTCCTGCGCGCGCTGGCCGATCACGGTCGC
>DATCXE010000357.1:0-5153 GCA_036565985.1 Bradyrhizobium sp. | reverse complement strand
TGCGCGCGCTAGCGGTCGCGCGGGCCGGGCCGCTGCCGGCCTCGCCGGTGTACCAGATAACCGTATCTGCGGCGCTGCCAGCGGTCATACCGGTGGCGGTGTCGAACGGGGGTCCCGCGACCCGCTGCGGCGGATTGTTCGCGTCGGCGTCGAAGAACTGCTCCGATGCCGCAACCGCGGAAGCGGCCGCCAGCGGCCCGCCCGCGAGCTTTCCGATCGCGGTGGTCAGCGCGGTCTGGAGATTGGCCGCAGTCGCCGCCGCACTGGCGCCAATCGTGAACTGGTTGGCGCCGGGCGGTGAATCGGTGGTGGCGGTAAGCGTCAGGTTCTCGGTACTGCCGTCGGGTAGGTTGAACCGGAGCGTCACGGAGTCGCCGGCATTGGGTACGCCGCTGAGATCGATCGAGAGCGCAGCCGGCGAACCGCCCGGGCCGGTGACGCTGCCGTTAGTCAGGCTGGCGCTGGCCGAAGCCAGTTTGAAACCGAACGGCGAAACGGCGTCCTCCGAGACCGCAACTGAAGTCGCGGTCGGCGAGCTCACCACCAGACGGCCGAGCCCGTCGGCCCCGAGATCGGCTTGGTTACGCTCGTCGATGAGCTGTTTGAGCCCGGCGCGCGCACCGTCTCCATTGAGGATATGGTCCATCGTTTCGACTGCCGGCTGGTCGGTCGCGCTGCCCGAAAACAGGTAACGATCGCCGGCCTGGGTGTTGAGCAGGCTAAGGAGTTCGTCGAGCGAGGATCGCGCCGTCTGCTGCACGCTGCCCGGCGTGGTAGTGGCGTTGCTGCTCAGCCCGGCTGCGGACTTGACCGTGCTGCCGATGTCACCCATGCGCTGGAGCGCCGCCGACATCAGGTTGATCCGGGTGCTCACGGTGTCGATGGTGTTGTCATAGCCGCCGATCGCCGACAACTGCGCGCGCAGACTGACAGTGAGACCGCTGTTGACGCCGAGGCCGGCATAATCGTCGGACTTCAGGCCGCTGCTGAGTTGGCGCTGCAAATCGTCGAATTGCGAGCGCATGTCCAGCAAATGCTGGATCGCCAAGGTCGATTGCGATCCGATGGAGGAAACGCTCATGCCGTCCTCACATTCTTGCCAAGGTGTCGAACATTTCCTTCACTACCGACAATACTCTCGCATTGGCGGCGTAGGAATTCTGCAACGTGAGCAGGCTCGCCATCTCCTGGTCGACATTGACGCTGGAGCCGTCGCTGAACCGCTGCTGCAGCGAGTTCAGCACCACGTCCTGGCCTTGCTTCAGATTGTCGGCGGCATTGGCGGCTTCGCTTTGCTGGCTCATCGCCTGGCGAAGGAACGTGGTGATCGAGCCGGAAAAAGGACTTGCGGTGCTTCCGACGCCGGTGTCCGCCGGGAATGTCATCGTCGCGCCGGTAAGCTGCTGGTAGATGAAATCCGGCCGCGTACTGTCGCCGGCTGAGGCGCCGGGACCATACAGCACGAGCTTGGATGAATCGGCGACCAGAGCGCTGTTCACACGGATACGTCCCGCGAAACCGATGCTCTGCGGTCCGCCTGCCGTGATCGTGCCGCTATAGGATTGTGCGCCATCGGTAAAGAGCGGCAGTTCGCTGCTGCCGCCTGACAAAGACGTTATCGTCTTCGTCGCCGAAAGCGAATCGACATTCACGATATTGCCGGCGCCATCATCCAGAATGCGCAGCGTCGTGCCGGATGGATTGGTTGCGGTCATGCCCTTGGCGGCAATCGCGTTGCTGATCTGCGCCAGCACCAGTGCCATTCCGCCGGAAAAATCGATTCCGACAACTTGGTCGCCGGCCGCGGCGGTCGCGCTGTCGGCGAGCGGCAGCACCGCGGGATCGTCGACGCGCACAAGCGAGATGGTATGCGGCGTATTGGTGAGCGAATCGGTGTAGCCGATCGTGATCGTGTTGCCGCTCGACAAGCCGCCGATGTCGACATCGAATCCGGCCTGCAATCCCGAAGTCACCGCGCTGCCGGCGGTGGTTTTGTCCGAGAGCGCCGAGGCCATGGCGCCAGCAATGGCGTCGAGCTGGGTTTGCGCCTGCACCAGATCCTGATCGCGCATTTGCAGGTAGGCGGCGATTTCTCCGGACCGGATAGCGCTGGTTTGAATGAGGTCAACCGAGCCGCCGGTCGGCGAGATGAGCGTGAGCGTGCCAACGGTGCTTTGCGCCGGATCGCTGCTCCAGCGCGAGTTCGGGGTCAGGCTGCCCTGCGAGTTGAAAGCAATCTGCGAGGCCTTCGCGCCGATAAGCTGAATTCCCGAGTTGGTGAAGATGCTGACCTGATTTTGGTCGGTCGTGACGACGTTGATGTCCATCAGTTGCGACAGTTGGTCGATATAGTTGTCACGTTGATCCATCAACGTGGCGGTTTCGCTATCGTTCTGGCTCGAGGAGGCAATCTGCCCGTTGAGTTTGGCGATTTGGGTCATCGCCTCGTTGGCCTCGGAGACCGCGCCCGAAATGCCTAGCTCGGCATCCCCGCGCATGTCGTTGATGCTGCTGCTCATCTGGTTGAGCTGCTGAGTCAGCGATTGCGCCGCGCTGATGACATTGCTGCGGGCCGCCGCATCGTCGGGACTGGTCGAGAGCGCTTGCAAAGCCGACGTGAAATTGTTGTAAACCGCCTCCAGCGTACTCGCCGAGCCGGGGCTGCCGTAGACGTCTTGCAGGCGGTCATAGAACTGCGCGCGCGTGGTGGCATAGGAGGCGCCGGCGTTCTCCACCCGCAATTGCCGCTGTACGTATTGGTCGAGCTCGCGCTGCACCCCCGTGATGCGGACGCCGATGCCGGTATTGTTGCCCGCGGTCGCGACCTGGTCGATGGTCTTGCGGACGTAACCGGGCGTATCGGCATTGGCGACGTTGGCGGCCACCAAGCCGAGACCGGACTGGTTAACCCGCAGTCCGGAGATCGCTGCCGACAGGGCCTGGGAAAGACTCATGGCTGGCCGTTCATGTTATCGCGCCGCCGACGGTATCGCCGACCTCACCGCAGCATGTTCAGGAGATCCTGAACCATCGTATTGCTGGTCGTGATTACCCGGGTGTTCGCCGAATAGGCCTGCTGCGTGACGATCAGCTTGGTGAATTCGTCGGCGATGTCGGTGTTGGAGCCTTCGAGCGAGGAGCCGACGATCTTTCCGGGCGCATTATAAGTCGCCGTTCCGGATTCGGTGGTGCCCTCAAAGGCGCCGCCGTCGATACGCTGAAGCTTGTTGGCGCCGTTGAAGCTCGCCAGAACGATCTGGGCCATATCGACCACGCGGCCATTCGAATAAGTGCCGACGATACGCCCCTTGTCGTTCACCGATACCGACTGAAGCTGCCCGGCGGAATAGCCGTTCTGTTGCAGCATGTTCACTTGCACATTGCCGTTCGAGTCGGCGAACTGGGTGAGGCCGCCCACGGTATGGTTGAGCTGAAGGTTGCCGAGCGAGATGCCGTCCACCACGACGTTCGACAGCGTCACCGATGTGATCTGCGGATTGAGCTGACCGTTGGCGCCGAAAGTATAATCCACACCAACATTGCGCCAAGCCGCTTCGGTGCCGGTGGCGGTCGAGTCCGTCTGGTAGAACAGGTTCCAGGTGTCGGCATGGCCAGCGCCAAGCGTCGAGGAGTCGATTTTGCCCCAACGGAGTTGCACGTTAACGGCCGCGCCCGATGAGTCATAAGCCGTAATGGCGCCGCCGGCGATCGACTCATCGACAAAAACGGAGGCGTCGTTCCCGATCACGGTGCCATTGGACGGCAAAGCAATCGGCGTCTGAATGCCGAAGCTGCGCGGATTGGCATCGCCGCCGACGACGATGTTGTCGGAACTGCTCGAAGCGGTGACCGTCGTGTCGCCGGTCAGCGGATCGGCCTGTGCCGTGCCGCCGGTAAGGGCGAGCAGCGCGGTGTTCAGCTCGGCAATCGTGCTGACCTCGCCGGCTCCGGTGCCGAAGGTGATGGACAAGGTCGGGTTGGCGCCGATCGTAAAGGACAAAGTCTGGCCCGCCGCCGCCGCGCTCTGCGTCAGCAGGTTGGTAGCGTTGGTGGTGACCGCGGAGATGCCGAGTTCGCTCAAAAGCGACAGCGTAGTGGTGCCGCCGATGCCGATATTCGTCTTGGCGTCGGCGCTTGTGAGGACGAGATGATTGCTGCCGTCGATGGACGCAGTCACGCCGGTCGTGCCGGTCTGCGCGTTGATGGCGGTCTGGATCGCGGCCGCATTGTCGCCGGCGGCGACGGCAATCGAGGTGCCGTTGATCACGAGCGTGCCGCCGGCGGAGGACAGGGTGCCGATCGACGTGGCGCCAGTCACCACCGCGGCTGCGTCAGCCGAAAGTCCGGCGCCACTGCCGATGAGCTTGGCGGCAGCGAGCGCCCCATTCACCGGATTGGCGGAAAAGTTCGCCTGATTGAGCAGCTCGGAGCCGGGGACCGCCGTGTTGTGGTCGCTCGTCATGGGATAGGTCGCGAGATTAGCGCGATAATCGATGCTCGTCGTGGGCTGAGCGGGCAGGAAGCTGTTCTGGAATTGCAGGACCTGCGGCACGCTTCCGGCGAGGTTGCCGGTCGAGGAATCGACCGGAATGCCCATCAGGTAGTAGCCGGCGCCATTGACCAGGTAACCGTTCTTGTCGACCTGGAAGTCGCCGCGACGGCTATAGAGATCGACTCCGCTGAAGGTCGGACGGTTGTCGGTAAACGAATCCGGCTTCTGCACCACGAAGAAGCCCTGCCCGTTGATCGCCATGAAGGTCGACACCGCCGCGCTCTGGATGTCGCCTTGCACGCTGTTGGTCGCAAGCGAATTGGCAACGACGTTGCCCGCCAGTTGCTTGTCGGGATTGGTGCTCGGGATCAAATCCTCGAAGCTGGTGTCGATGCGCTTGAACGCCGTTGTTTGCGAGTTGGCGATGTTGCCGGACACGTTCTCCAGCGCATAGGACTGCGCCCGCATACCCGTCACCGCCGTCGTGAGCGCACCGAAAATACCCATGGGTCTCCCTCCACTGCCGCAAGATACGCGCCGCCCGCCGAGGGCCGGCCGCACGCCTCGCGGCAGTGGCGTCGCAATCCCCGTGCCAGACGAATTATGTATTTATTTCAGTGACTTATTAGATCGGTGCGGCCGCCAGTGGCGGGCGCTTTCT
>DATCXE010000340.1:0-3631 GCA_036565985.1 Bradyrhizobium sp. | reverse complement strand
TCCGGCTGGTGCGAGAAGAAGCGGTGCCAGTAGAACTGGCCGGCTTCCGGATCCCAGGTCCAGTTCGACTTCTCGGTATCGGTGAAGATGATCCGGGTGCCCTGGTATTTCTGGTCGGTGTCGCTCCAGACGTACCAGTTGCGGGCAGAGGACTTCGGGTCGCTGCGGCGGGCGCGCTTGAACCAGTCGTGCTGGTCGGAGGTGTGGTTGATGACGAGCTCGGTGATGACGCGCAATCCGCGCTTCTTGGCCTCCTGGATGAAGCGCTTGAAGTCCTTCATCGTCCCGAAATCGGGATTGATGTCGCCGTAGTCGGCGATGTCATAACCGTCGTCGCGGCCCGGCGAGGGATAGAACGGCAATAGCCACAGCGTGGTGACGCCGAGATCCTGCAGGTATCCCAGCTTCTCGGTCAGCCCGGCGAAATCGCCGATGCCGTCATTGTTGCTGTCGGCGAAGGCCTTGACGTGCAGCTGATAGATGATGGCGTCCTTGTACCAGAGCTCGTCGGCGGCTTCGCCGACCTTCACTTCCCTGGAATCGACCGATGACATCACGTTCATGACCTGCGCCCCCTTTAAGCCAGGCAGCGCAGCAGGACGGCGGGATCGCGCTCCGGATCGACCCACAGGCGGATGCCGCCCCATTCCACAGCATGACGCTCACCCGTCATCAGGTTCTCGACCGCCGCGACGGGCCTCGGCCCGTCAGCCGTCGCGATCTGGACGTCGCCGAGCGGCAACCAGACATCGTGCGCATCGCGTGACACGGCGATCGCGCCCGCGACGACGTTCGACTTGTCGACGGACTGCTTGACGAAGCCGATCACGTTACTGTCCTCGACGCCGAGAAAGCGGAGATTGCTGGTCTGCTGCAGCGCCGGATTGTCCCGTCGCGCGCGGTTCAGCCAGGTAAGATAGGGTTTGATGTTGCCGGGCTTGTCCCAGTCCCTGACCTTGATCTCGTATTTCTCGGAATCCAGATACTCCTCGCGGCCCGGTATCGGCTCGTGTTCGATCAACTCGAACCCGTTGTAAACGCCGTAGGTGGAGGACAGCGTCGCTGCCAGCGCGGCGCGCGACTTGAACATCCAGGTTTCGCCGCCCTGCAGGTGATAGGGCAGGATATCCGGCGTGTTGACGAAGAAATTCGGCCGGTAGAAGTCGCGCTCGGGGTAGCCGGTCAGCTCGGTCAGGTATTGCTCGATTTCCCACCGCTCGGTCCGCCACGTGAAGTACGTGTAGGACTGGGTGAAGCCCAGCTTGGCGAGCCCCTTCATCAGCTTCGGTCGCGTGAACGCTTCCGCCAGGAAGATCACGTCGGGGTGGCGGAGCTGAACCTCGTGAATGAGCCACTCCCAGAACCTGAACGGTTTTGTGTGGGGGTTGTCGACCCGGAAAATCTTCACGCCCTGGTCGATCCAGAACAGGATCACGTCGCGCAGCGCATTCCACAGCGCGCCTGCGTCCTCGGAGGTGAAGTCGGGGTTGACGATGTCCTGGTATTTCTTCGGCGGGTTCTCGGCATAACGCATCGAGCCGTCCGGCCGGCGCTTGAACCATTGCGGGTGCTCTTTGAGCCACGGGTGATCGGGTGCGCACTGCACCGCGAAGTCGAGCGCAACCTCCATGCCGTGCGCGTGGCATGCCGCGACGAGAGTGCGGAAATCCTCGAGCGTGCCGAGCTCCGGATGCACGGCGTCATGGCCGCCCTCGACGCCACCGATCGCATAGGGACTGCCGGGATCGCCTTCGCTGGCGGTCACCGCGTTGTTGCGGCCCTTGCGATTGATTTTTCCGATTGGATGGATCGGCGTGAAGTACAACACGTCGAAGCCCATGGCGGCGACATCGGGCAGCCGCGCGATGCAATCCTTGAACGTGCCATGCTGGCCGGGAATTTTGCTTTGGCTGCGCGGCACCATTTCATACCAGGCGCCAAAGCGCGCCTGCGGCCGGTCCGCCACGAACGGAAATAGCTGCGACCGGGTGAGATCTGGCCGCAACTGGCTTTCCGCCATGGCCGTCTTGAGGTCACCGGCGAGCAGCGGCGCCGTATCGCCGGTCTGCAGGTAATCTTCGCAACATTTCCGGATGAGAGCGGCGTCGTCCGGGCTGCCGGATTGCGCCTTGCCGAGCAGGCCGGCGCCCTCGATGGCATCGACCTGCTGGTCGGTGCCGGCTTTCTGCTTGAGCTCAAATCCGTGACGCCAAGTGGCGAATTCGTCTGTCCACGCCTCGATGGCGTAGACATAGCGTCCCGGCATGTCAGGCACGAACGTGCCCGACCAGCGGTCATTGCTGTCCATGGTCATCGGCTCGCGCCGCCACTCGCGGTCGACCTCGCGGCGCCAGATCAGGGCAGCAGCAATTACCTCATGCCCGTCGCGGTAAATATCGGCCCAGACCTCGACGGGCTCGCCGACGATCCGTTTGACCGGAAAGCGGCCGCCATCGATTGAGGGGAAGACGTCTTCAATATGGAAAGCGCCGGCAGCGCTCTCGACAGATTGCGTAGTTTTGTTCACGGTGATGCCGCCATTGACGTGGAAATGAGGTTCCGGACACAGGAAGGAGACGTGCCGGGCCTTTATAGAAAGCCGCTCGCCAAGCAATGGTTCCCCGCGGGAACGCCAGGCGGAGCGGCGCGTTAGAGACCCTCTATCTCCTTCCTTTTTCTGGACAATTTTACGACGCTCTCCTGTCCTTTGCGTGCAAACCGCGTGCCGAATGAACCTCTTCGCCGAAGCCAGTAATCGCGGAATTCAGACCGAATTCGTGGACGGTCAGGGTCACCGCCGTGTGACGGATGCGGCGGCGCTCGAAATTATCCTGAACGCGCTTCCGGCTCATACCCCGGGGCCGCTGCTGGGCCAACCGGTGGTGGTCCGGCGCGGGCGGCCGGCGCGAAGCGAGCTCCGGCCTGCGGCCAGCGTCCCGGTGAGCTGGAAAATCGTTGCCGAGGCAGGGGTTGTCGCCGAAGGCGAGACGTCCGAGCGCTTCATCGGCTGGCCCGAGGGCCTGCCCCCGGGGGTCTACCGGCTGCGACTGACCGACGCGGCTGATGTAACCGAGGACGTGCCGCTGATCTCGGCCCCGGGAAAAGCGTTCGGCGGCGAATTCGACCGCTGCTGGCTGCTCGCGGTACAGCTTTACGGCGTCCGCTCCGCGCGCAACTGGGGGATCGGCGACTTTACCGATCTCGAAGGCATGATCGAATGCGCCGCTCATCTCGGCGCCGACGGTATCGGCCTCAATCCGCTGCACGCCCTGTTCGACGATCGCCCCGGCGACTGCAGCCCCTATTCGCCGAACAGCCGGCTGTTTCTCAACGCGCTCTATGTCGACGTCGAAAAACTGCCCGAATTCCAGCCCGATGCCGCGACCCGCGACGCGCTCGCGCCGCTGCGGGCAGGCGATTTCGTCGATTATGCCGCGGTCGCCCGCCTGAAATGGCAGGCGCTCCGCGCAGCATTTGCCGCCTTCAAGGCGCATGCGACGGCCGCGCGCCGGCAGGACTTCGACGCATTCCGCGCCGAGCGCGATCCGCTGCTGTTGCGCTTCGCCTGCTTCGAGGCGCTGCGACACAAGTTCGGCAAGCCGTGGTGGGAATGGCCGGAGGAATGGCGGCA
>DATCXE010000331.1:0-3553 GCA_036565985.1 Bradyrhizobium sp. | reverse complement strand
TGCACCGTCCCGCCTGCAAGCGCGGCCAGCCAGCCGCGGCCGGCATCGCCGGCCAAATCCGACACCCCCGCGGCGAATCCCGCCGACGCAAATCCCACCGCCTCGATCACCTCGCCGTTCCCGGCTCGCCACAGCCAGGTGCGGCGGGCGATGATCGGGTGCGGCACGGCAAGCGTGAGCGCACCGCCGGCGAGCGGCAGGCCATCCCCTGCCAGGCGCGCCCCGAGTTCGCCGAGGAACCGGCCGGCGCCCGGCGAAGTGCTGGCGGAATCGACCAGCCATGTCAGCGTCGAACTCAGTTGCATGTCCCGATCATGCGGCAGGGCGGCTTCCTTGTCATCGTCGGCACTTGGTAAATCCTCGCGCGGGCCTATGTTCGTATCGCGGCCGCACGATCATCATGCCAACGGCAACGGGGTTTTCGATGACTGAATCGTTTGTAGTCCGGCGCGAGACGCACATTGCCGCACCGCGCGCCAGCGTGTTCGCTTTCCTGACCGACCCCGACAAGATCGTGCAATGGATGGGCACAGCGGCGACGACGGAGGTGCATCCGGGCGGCATGTATCTGTTGAAAGGCGTCGGCAGCGCCACCGCGCGCGGCACGTTCCGGGAGGTCGTTCCGGTACACCGCCTCGCCTACAGTTTCGGCTGGGAGGGCAATGAGGAAGTATCGCCGGGATCGAGCCTGATCGAGATCGATCTGATCGAACAGGATGGCGGCACGCTGCTGCGCATGACCCATAGCGGCCTGCCCAATGCCACGACGCAAGCCAGCCACGGCAAAGGCTGGGCGCATTACCTCGGCAGGCTGACGGAAGCCGCCAGCGGTCGCGACCCCGGCCCCGACCGCGGCCCGAGCGGCACGCGCAATTTGGATGTCGCGCCATAGGCGCCGACAACCCGGAACGCCCCAAATTTACCCCAAGCCTGGCTCCTACTCCGGCTCCTGAATCCCGCATTCGTTCGCCCGGCGGAAAGGTCTCTTGCCGAACGGCGTGTATGCGCTCGCACTGCGCGGTGCGGCGATCCATTCAGATCAAGGAGAGATTAATGAACAACGCAGCCAACACCCCCGATACGCCGACGGTCGACATGAAGCTCGAAGTCGTCGTCATCCCTGTTTCCGACGTCGATCGCGCAAAGGCGTTCTATGCCAGTCTCGGCTGGAGGCTGGATGCCGATTTCGCCGGCCCCGACGACTACCGCGTGATCCAGTTCACGCCGCCCGGCTCCGGCGCCTCCATCATCTTCGGCAAGAACGTCACCGCGGCGGCCCCCGGTTCCGCGCGAGGATTGTACCTCATCGTCTCGGACGTCGAGGCCGCCCGCAACGAATTGCTTGCCCGCGGCGTCAAGGTCAGCGAGGTCTTCCACGCCGCCGGCGATGTGCACGCAGGTCCGGACGAGCCGTATCTGTTCGGGCGGCGACGCGTCAGCGGTGCAGATCCCGACCACGGCAGCTACCGCTCGTTTGCCTCGTTCAGCGATCCCGACGGCAATGGCTGGCTGTTCCAGGAGATCACCGCGCGTCTGGCCGGACGGATCGACTCCATCGTGACGACATTCACCTCGCCGGCAGAACTCGCAACCGCGCTCCGCCGTGCCGCCGCCGCGCATGGCGAGCATGAGAAGCGGAACGGCGGCCAGTACGACGTGAACTGGCCGGACTGGTACGCCGAGTACATGGTTCGCGAACAGAGCGGCCAGCCGCAGGCAGCGTGAGTGGTGTCGAGTTTCGCATGTCGGGAGATAGCCGGCAGTCCCGCTGTCGTCACGGGTGTGACAATTGTTATCGTCATTGCCTACGAAACGAAGCAGTCCATAACGCAGCGAGGATGCGAACGATCCCCATGCCTACATTGATCCAATGACTATTCGCCCCATCGTCCGTTATCCCGATCCGCGGCTGGCCCTTCCGGCGCAGCCAGCGGCGGTGTTCGATGACGCGTTGCGCGAACTGGCTGACGATCTGCTGGAGACCATGCATGCCGCGCCGGGGATCGGGATTACCGCGCCGCATGTCGGTGTTTCGCTGCGGGTCGTCGTGCTCGACCTCGATGCGGCCGGCGGCGCGCGGACCTATGTCAACCCGGAAATCATCTGGGCCTCGCCCGAGACGATCATGCGTCAGGAAGGCAGCGTCTCGATGCCCGGCGTCAACGACGACATCCAGCGTCATGCCCGCGTCCGGATCCGCTATCAGGATCTCGACGGCAACATGCAGACCGAGGAATCGGACGGTCTGCACGCTGTCTGCCACCAGCATGAGATCGACCAGCTCAACGGGCTGTTCTGGATCCAGCGGCTGTCACGCCTCAAGCGCGAGCGGCTGATCAAGCGTTTTGAGAAGATTTCGCGGCGGTGAGATGGAGTGCGCGGACCATGTACGTCGTCATTCCGGGGCGTACGAAGCACGAACCCGGAATCCATCAGGCAACACGTTCTGCGGCGGCATGGATTCCGGGTTCGCGCCAAGAGGCGCGCCCCGGAATGAAGGAGAGATTTACGCCGGCGCTGCCGCAGTCCGTACCGCCGGCACCGGGCGGAACGTCATCATGATCAGGAACGCGCCGAGGCCCATGATCCAGGAGCCGATGTAGAGCCAGGCGTAGCTGGCGAAGGTGTCGTAGATCAGACCTCCGGCCAGCGGACCCGTCGCCATGCCGAGGCTGCCGGCCATGGCGGTGCCGCCGATCACGGTGCCCATCATCCGCAGCGGAAAGTTTTCGCGCGCCAGCACGGCATAGAGCGGCATGGTGCCGGCATAGATGAAGCCGAACAGCGCCGCGACCGCGTAGAACGCGCCGAGTTCGCGCACGAAGACGTAGCCGAGCGCGCCGAACGCCTGCGCCAGCAGGCCGAGAACCAGCACGCGCTTGGCGCCAAAGCGGTCGCCGAGCAGGCCGAAGGCGATGCGGCCGCCCATCCCGGCGAGACCCTCGACGCTGTAGATGGTGACCGCGGCAATCAGCGGAATGCCGCAACTGACGGCATAGCTCACGGTATGGATGATCGGGCCCGAATGCGTGGCGCAGCAGAAGAAGTTCGTCAGCAGCAGGATGATGAATTGCGGCGAGCGCAGCGCCTGCGCCAGCGACATCTCCGCCTGCCCCGCCTCCCCTGACGGAACGGACGCCCCGCTCTCGAGCGCGGGCGCGCGGCGCACCAGCAGCGAGACCGGGATCATGATCGCGCCGACGACCAGGGCCACGATCTGCATCGAGGTTCGCCAGTCATGGTTCGAGACCAGCCAGGCGGCGAGCGGCGACATCGTCATCGGCGCCATGCCCATGCCGGCGGAAACCAGCGACACCGCAAGGCTGCGATGGGTATCGAACCAGCCGGTGACGCACGCCATCATCGGCGCGAAGATCGCAGCGGTGGCAGCGCCGACCAGCAGCCCGAAGATGAACTGGAAAGCGACCAGCGATGTCGCGAGACTCGATAGCCCCAGGCTTGCCGCCAGCACGACCGAGCCTGACAGCACCACCGGCAGCGGCCCGAACCTGTCGGACAAGGTGCCCCAGATCATGCTGGTGCACGCCATCGC